>JAOZVK010000397.1 GCA_029938185.1 Bacteroidales bacterium
TTTTAACTTGCGATTGTTTTGGAAAAAGAAAACTGTTTTTGTGAGTTCTGAGCTTCGCTTCGCTAAACTTATTCTTTCTTTTCTATTTCCATTGAAACTATTATTTTATTTCTTTCATATAGCTCTAATGCAGAAACAGGTTTATAGCCATTTACTATAATATGCTCTTTCAGAGCTGGATATACTCTAAGAACTGATGCAATGATTGAAAGTTGATTTTTAAATGGAAATTCAACAACCATAGATTTAGTTTCACCCATTATTTGCAATATATAATTGCTTCGTTCCAATTCAAATCTTCTTATAGTATCTTTTTCTTGAACTATATAACCTATCATACTTCTTAGTTCTTCAGTTGGAGTAACTGATGGGTCGTCTCGATAAATCCCAAAACCAGTTGTAACTTCAAGCCCCTTAGATGTTAAGTCACTAAAAATAGAATCCTTAATTTGTCCTGTTTTTTTGTAATCACCCTTATACTCTTTCCCAACAAAATAGTATGGACCTACAGTTTTTTCTTTTATTTCAATTTTCGTAAAAAAACCTATGTGAGCTATATAAGCTACAAATATTAGAACTAAAACAAGTAATGTTAATAGTATGTATTTAATTTTTTTCATTCGTAAAATAATTTAGTTAAAATCTTCGACCTATATTAATAAGGTTTTCGTTTAGTGTATAATTCGCTGTATTTCAAAGTATAAATCCGATACTAATATAGCAGGAAACTTTTGTATGAGTACATATATGTAGTCTAACAAAAGTTTTTCGACATTTATATTTTGTTAAATTGCGTATTGTAAGAGTGTTAAAAGAATGCGTATGCAACATTTAATAGGTCGAAGACCTTTGAAAAATCAAATATAGTAAAATTATTTAGATTTATACTATAAACTGTTATAGTTTTAACATTAACAAATTGTTATCAATTATTAATCAAAGTATTGTAGCATTGTATCATTGAATAATTGTACCATTTAAAGTATAAGCAAACATAAAAAGGCTAAAATATCAAATTTATTGCAAATAATTTATTAAATAATTAGTATTTTTTTTTTGTCCCTTACTATTAAAATGCGAAGCATCTCCATAACAACTATTATCAAATGAAATAATTGTATCTGAAATATTAAATTCTCTATATTTTTTTTTATAATGGTTTATATAATCCAGATATTCTGTTTTAAAATTCTTATTTAATTTATCAAACGAAGATGCATTTATTGGACAAGTGAAATAAACTACATGAATATCATTTTTTCTACAAACATCAAAAATTAAATCTAAATAATAATTAAGCAATTTTGAATAATCAAAAGATTTTAGATTCGATTCATAATTTAAATAATCATTGGTTTTATGATAATATTTGTATTTCCGATGCCCTTTATATTTTGTAAGTTCTTCAAAAAATAGTTCATTATCTTTTTTAGCAAAAAAAATGCTATTATTCTTAATATCATTCTGATAGTATTTAATAAAATTGATTTTATATAAAAAAAACTTTATATATGGGTTAAATATGTATAATTCTTTTTCTTTTTTATATTGTAATGATGCTTTTTTTCTTAAAGTTCTATGATTTTCTATTTTTTTTGAAGTCATTAATATTTCTTTTATATCAGAATATGTAAACAAGTTATTTCTTACTGCATATTCCCAAAATGAAAAAACTCCAATCAACGAACGAGCCGAAAATGACATGTAAATTGTATCAGGTTTCCTATTATTCTTTAAATATTTTTTTAATGAATAATACATCTCAATAGTACTCGCTCCACCAATTGATAATTGCCATGCATTATCGAACTGCATAATATCAATTCCTGTATTTAAACGTGAATCACCTACAAACAAAGTATTTATGGTATCACTTTGTGTATTATTAATAATACTATTTTGAAATAACCATCTTGTATTATTTTCGGAATAAAAATACATTGGAAACATTTCAATATATATGTAAATTATAATTTGAATAATAAAAATCAATATTAATATTTTTTTTACAATTTTTTTCATCTGATTATAAAATTTTGTTCATATCAGTTACCTTTTTTAAGGTCTTTGACCTATTTAATGTGGCTTACGCGTTAATACAAATAGCTGTCATATAGCTAATTGTACGAAAACAAATGTCGAAAAACTTTTGTTAGACTACTTACTTATACCTATAAAAAAAGCCTGAATAGCCTGAAAAATAAATAAAAGTAATATATTTGTTGTAATAAGCTAATATAATAATATATATGCAACATTAAATAAGTCGAAGACAATAATTAACTTTTTAATATTTTAAGAATGAAATATCGTAAACATACAAGAACTTTAGTACAAGAAATAATTTCAAATGGTATTGGTTGGATAGCAGGTTTATTATCAGCCGATTTAGTTTCGTATTTTTTCACAATAAGAAGTTGGAGAAACTTATGGGGCTTATTTTCACGAAAAACTATCGTTAGTTCACAATTATATGAAATAATAATTTGGTCATCATCGGCTATTGTTGGATTTATTGTTTTGGTAATTGTCAATAGAATAGTTGCTAACTGGTTACTCAACAAAATTAATGATGAAGCAAAAGAAACTAATAAAGTAAACGAAACAGATAAAACAAAAGATTAGCAATTTTAAGCACTAAGGTCTCCGACCTATTTATAGTTGCTTACGCATTAGTATATAAACAACTTAATCAGAGAGTTATAAATAAGTAAATATCGAAAAACTTTTGTAATAGTACTTAATGTTGCAAAATATTATTATATTTGCATAAATAAAATACAGAATACTTAAACAGTATTAAAATAGGTAATAACTAGTTTTCTTTTTTAGAAATCGACAAATTTCAACAAAGCACGAGAAAATTAGACAGTTTGTTTGCGCTATATAGTGTGGACTTGCTTGTCTTGTGCTTTGGGTGTTTGTCGATACCTCTAAAAAAGATAAGTTTAGTTCACGCTTTTTTGGTACACAAACTTTTACTTATGATAGATACAAAAGAGAAATGCCGATTAAAAACAAGTTCAAAAACTTCGATTGAACATAAAACAATTCCAGAAATAAAAGAAATTTCAAAAATTAGAAAAACAAGATTTAGGAATTTATTTATTTTTCTTATTTTTGCAATAACAGTTATTACAGCATATTTAATAGTTTACGAAGATGGGACTCATGAATTGACAAAAGAAAGAGTTAAGAAATTCGAAAGAGCAATAAGAAGGACTGTAAAACGAAAACATAAAAAAATTGATTGTGAACAATATGTTTTAAAAGCTGCAAAATCGGCATGGTATCCTTTGTTACAATGGGGCAAGGCAGTAGCACAAGATAGCATTTGGTTAAATGAAGGTGAAGTTTGGAAGTATGGAATAACATGTGTGGGTGAAATGGGACGTTATCCAGGGCAAATATATTATAATGATGGTAAATATTTATTAGATAGGTCGCGACTATCTTTTTTTACACAATTAAGAGGAACAGAAAAAGAATGCAAAATTGAAGAAAAAAGAAAAATTTATAATTATCCTTTATTACCTGAATATATCGCCCGTAAAAGAAAAATTATCAGACCACCAGGACATAAAAATGATAACTAATATTCTTAAATTATGATATGTGATGAAAAAATTCCATTAGGATTTTCGGCAATGGTAGATATGGGTGTTAAAGATGAAGTTGTATTTTTTACCTATGAGTTAGGTCAATTTTTAAGCGGGAATTTAAATATTTCAGATTACGGAAGTAAATTAAAAGAAATATTTTTGATTTTTATGGCAATGGATCCTACAACTCATTCATTTCGTCCAGACAAAAAATTTTGGCGTTGGAAATCCGGTGCTTTTGATATGTATGTAAATGTTCCAGATTATAAAGAATTTTGTAAGATAACAAAAAAAGAAGAAGCAAGGAAAGTAATAATTAAAATGTTTCTCGAAAGTATAAAAAAGTATCTTTGGAAACGTAAAGATTTTGATGCTCCTAAATTTTATACTGATGTTGATAGAGTGCTTAAACCTATTTTGGATTCATAAAATCTTTGACTAATTTTAAAGTAATGCTATTCAAAAAAAAGAATACATTTTTTTGTTTCTATTTACTTGATAATTTCTTTTTTAATATTAAAATTTAATACCAAAATTAGATAGCATTACTTGTTTATGACTATCCAAACTTTTACTTATGATAGATACAAAAGAGAAACGCCGATTAGAGATAAGTTCAAAAACTTCTATTGAACATAAAACAATTCCAGAAATAAAAGAAATTTCAAAAATTAGAAAAACAAGATTTAGGAATTTATTTATTTTTCTTATTTTTGCAATAACAGTTATTACAGCTTATTTAATAGTTTACGAAAAAGGAACTCATGAATTGACAAAAGAAAGAGTTAAGAAATTCGAAAGAGCAATAAGAAGGACTGTAAAACGAAAACATAAAAAAATTGATTGTGAACAATATGTTTTAAAAGCTGCAAAATCGGCATGGTATCCTTTGTTGAGTTGGGGTGTTGCTGTAGCACAAGATAGTATTTGGCTTAATAAGGGCGAAGTTTGGAAATATGGAATTACATGTCTTGGTGAGTTAAGACGTTATTCTGGACAAATTTACTACAATGATGGAAAAATATTGTTAACGAGAAATGAACTTGATTATGAAATTCAATTAAGAGGAACAGAGAAAGAATGTAAAATAGAAGAAAAAACTAAAATATATAATTATCCATTATTACCTGAATGCATGGTTCGTAAAAAGAAATTGGCAAGACCGCCCGGACATAAAAACGACAACTAAATTTTTTAAAATTATGATAACACATAAAAATACACCTTTCGGATTTTCGCCAATGTATGATATGGATGTGAAAAGAAGTAATGTAGATTTCAGTAATGAATATTCAATTTTTTTTGAAAAAAAATTACAAATCGCTGACTATACCGACAAACTGAAAGAAATATGTTTAATATACATGGCAATCGACCCTACAAGTCATTCATATCGTCCCAATAGAAAATTTTGGCGTTGGAAGTCTGGTATCTTTGATATGTATGTTAATGTTCCAGACTATCAAAAATATTGTAACGCAACTCGAAAAGAAGCTAAAAAAATAATTGCAGAACTATTTCTCGAAAGTATAAAAAAGTATCTTTGGAAACGTAAAGATTTTGATGCTCCTAAATTTTATACTGATGTTGATAGAGTGCTTAAACCTATTTTGGATTCATAAAATCTTTGACTAATTTTAAAGTAATGCTATTCAAAAAAAAGAATACATTTTTTTGTTTCTATTTACTTGATAATTTCTTTTTTAATATTAAAATTTAATACCAAAATTAGATAGCATTACTTGTTTATGACTATCCAAACTTTTACTTATGATAGATACAAAAGAGAAACGCCGATTAGAGATAAGTTCAAAAACTTCTATTGAACATAAAACAATTCCAGAAATAAAAGAAATTTCAAAAATTAGAAAAACAAGATTTAGGAATTTATTTATTTTTCTTATTTTTGCAATAACAGTTATTACAGCTTATTTAATAGTTT
>JAOZVK010000398.1 GCA_029938185.1 Bacteroidales bacterium
AAAAACCCCCAATTATTAACACCCCAGTCTTCGACCTATTTAATGTGGCTTACGCTTTTTTATAAATTGTTATCATACAGCTGATTGCACAAAAACAAATGACGAAAAACTTTTGTAAGGCTACTTAATACTTATAAACTTATTTTTTTTCTTTCACTTTATTCAAAAACTCAGATATTCTTTTTCGTTGGTCAATTATAAAAATTATAAAAACACCAAATAATATAATAATAACATTAAATTTAATATTATAGTCGATATAAGATTTGATAGGTTTGTTGTGTGCAATAAAATCTTCGATTATAGTCATTGGTTTATTATATAGCTCTAATTCCATTTGATGCTTCTGAATTTCTCTTGTTAAAGATATAACATCTTTGTGAAGTAATTCAATTTTCGACTCTTTTAGAAAAACTATTTGTCCTTTACTGTCTGTTGTTGCATTTTTTTTATCAACGTTTTTCATATAGTACATTTGTAGACTATCTAATTCGTTAAGTTCAATTTGAGTTTTTGCAATGAGTTGTTTCAATTGATTATTTTTTATTTGCATTCGTTTATTAAAAAACATATCATTGTTTATATAGTTTTTGATACCTTGACTAATTTTTGGAAGTAAGCTATTGTCTAATGTTTTTACTTTTATTTCAAAAAGCTCCATTCTTTGCCATGTTGTGTCTACAAGTAAGCTAAATTCGTTTTTATAATCAACATAATCTGGTATTGAATCTCTATCTTCATCAATATACCAACAGGCTTTTATTTCAAGAATTTTATTAGCAGTTACAGAGTCAATAGAAAATATATTTCTTAATTGTGGATTGTTACTTTCTTGAGTAAATGTATATAAATTATTTATTTTATTTAGAATTTGAGCACTTTCTATATTTGGCTTAACATTCATAGTACTTTCATAGTCAAAAGATGCTAATTGTTTAAAATAAAACAGACTTCCAGTTGTGCCAATAACTACTAATGCTAAAATATACCAAAATTTTCTTACAAAAAAACCAAGTATAATTAGGAATATTCTAAGTAAATGATTAAAAAAATTGTTAAAGGATTTTGATATTCTTGAAAAAAGTTCAAAAAGGTCAATTTCTTGTGTATTGTTTTGTTCTGGCATAATTTGTTAACTTGTGATATTAATAATTTATTATAAACTAATTCTTGTCATTCAATAAGTTTACTACTAAGTATAAAAGGTGTAGACAATTTTTTAACTAAAAAAAAATATTTGATTGGCAAATGTAGTATTTTTATTTGTATTTGTACAACATTGTAGTAGAAAATATTTATGAATGAATTATCTTAAAAAATATATATACTTAGAACGGTTGCTAATTGTAATTTCAACATATCTATATTTAAAATTTTAAGAGGTTTAGTGTGATGAGGTAAATTTAATGTTTTTAGCTTAAAGTCTTATGAGGGTGATTTATACTTCCATCTTTTGTGAGACCACAACCAGTCTTCAGGTTTTTTTTGTATTATTTTTTCAATAATTGATACAAATATTTTTGTCAAACCATCTTTCTGTATAGAAGTATAGTCTTTACTTATATCTATTACATTAAGTGTGTAAAACCCTCGTTTAACTCTTTGAACATCAAAATAAACAATTGGAATATTAAACATTTTAGCATATCTTTCGGGTCCATGCAAAAAAGCAGTTTTGTGTTTAAAAAAATCAACCCATATTGCTTTCTTTTGATTAGAAGGGCTTTGGTCTGCAAGCATTACATAGGCAACAGCTTGTTTTTTAGTTAAAATAAAATAATCGCGAGTATTTGTAATAGGTACTAAATCAACTCCAAATCGTGCTCTTTTGTTTCTTACATAATTATCAAACATCTTGTTTTTTAATGGTTTGTACAGAACTGCTGTTTTGTGTTTAAACTGTGTACCACAAGCTACTGCACCCCATTCCCAGTTTGCATAATGACTTCCTAAAATAATTATATCTTTGCCTTGGTCAAAATATTTATTTGCTACTTCAGGGTTTAGTGCTATAAATCTGTTTAACATTTGTTTTTCGGTCATTGCAAATCCTTTAAAACCTTCTATAATAATATCTGCAAGATTTTTGTAGAATTTTTTTGCAATTTTATTTATATCACCTTTTGATTTGTTTGGAAAAACTTTTTGTAGATTATCATATACAGTTTTCTTACGGTATGATATAAGATAATAAAATATTATATACAAAATATCAGAAACGAAATAGATTATAAAAAATGGTGTTATTCGCATAATTCCAATTAATATAAGTATAAAATAGAAATTTATTTTTTCTTTAGTCATCATTAATATAATAAATTTATAACTTTGGCTTTTCAAGCCTTTTTTAATTATTAAACCTGAATAATTTATAATTATTGATTGTTAAAGTCGAAGACCTCAGTTTTAAGTTAAACGCTTTTTGTATATATAGAATTTTATAATTGCAATAATAATAAAGATAACTTGTTTTTTATATTATACTAAGATAAAAGTTAAAAAAAAAATCAAACTGTTAAAAAACGTTCAACTTAAACTGTTAGTTGATATGGAAATTATAAATTACGAATTACCTTACACCGAACATTAACTGGTCGAAGACCTTTAAATTTATATAGATGAAATACAAAAGAATTTTACTTAAACTGAGTGGTGAAGCACTAGTAGGAGAAAATAATAGTGGAATAAATAATATTCGATTATTTGAGTATGTCGAACAAATTAAGGAGATTGTAAACAAAGGAGTTGAACTTGGAATTGTTATAGGTGGAGGAAATATTTTTAGAGGATTGAGCGGAGTTGAGCATGGTTTCGACAGAGTAAAAGGCGATAATATGGGAATGTTAGCAACTGTAATAAATGGGCTTGCCTTACAATCGGCATTCGAAAGTATTGGACAAAAATCAAAGGTGTTTACTTCAATAAAAATGGAGCCTATTGCCGAATATTATAGTAGAGATAAGGCTGTTGAGGCACTTGAAAATAAAACTGTTGCTATATTTTCGGGTGGAACAGGCAATCCTTTTTTTACTACCGATACTGCTTCGGCTTTGAGAGCTGTTGAAATAAAAGCTGATATATTACTAAAAGGTACAAGAGTAGATGGTGTATATAGTGCTGACCCTGAAAAGGATAAATCGGCAACAAAATATGATAGTATTACTTTTGACCAAGTTTATGAAAAAGGACTTAAAATAATGGATTTAACAGCATTTACAATGTGTAAAACAAACAAATTGCCTATACTTGTTTTTGATATGAATAAAAACAAAAATTTACTTAAAGTAGTTTCCGGTGATAAAATTGGAACAATTATTCATTAGTTTGTTAAATATGCCAAAGTCTTAGTCTTCAGTCTGCAATTTGCAACTGACTGAAGACTGAAAATATGAATATTAAATAGGTTGAATACCTTAAATATTGTTTGCATATTTTATTTTTTCCAAATCTACTAAAATGAAAAATATATTTCTTTTCCTGTTTGTTTTTTTATTTCTTGTAATACCTCAGAATAAAGTTAAAATACTTTCAGTTAGCAATAGCATAAGTTGTAAAACTAAACAGCTAAAATTTTATGACAATAAGGATAGTATATTTCTAAAATATATACCAAGTGATACAACAAAAATAAAATATATAAATGTAAATATGCATTTTATGTTGAAAGATAACAATACGGGTAATTTTACCGAAAACTCCGATGGTTACAACGATACAACATATAATGCTTATAGATATGCTAAAGATTTGATTGATAATTCGAATTACAATTTAGCTAACAATGTTAAAATGAACTTACCAAGACCAAACAATACTCCAGTATTGAAAACAAAATATAGATACAGGCTAAAGGAAGTCCTTTTTCATAAAAATAGTAAATATTATTATTATGAAAATACAAATGGTTCGCAACTAATAAAAAATTTTGGAAAAGACAGAGCTAAAGTTATAAACATTTTCATACAAGCAACTAATGCCGAAAATCAAAAATCGGGTGGCGATGCATCAATGGCTGGCTATAGGTGGGTGCGAATAAAACGAGCTTGGGAAGACTACGCAATTGGGAAAACTGGTTGGTGGGTAGCCCCTATTTTAAATCACGAAATAGGACATTGTCTTGGCTTGGTGCATACAATGCGAAAGTTAAATGGTCCATGTTGCGATTCTATAAATGGTTATTGTGATGATGGTTGCAGCGATACGCCAACATGGGAACATATTGTAGTTAATCTAAAACAAGCTTCTCCATGTTGCTGGAACGATACTATTTGCTCTAATAATATGATGGATTATAGTGCAAGCCAAAGAGCTATAACTCCTTGCCAACTTGGCAAAATACATTATTATTTATCAAAAATTTCTGATAATTAAGCAGTCGTATTAGTGATTTTATTTTTATTACAAATCAAAATTAGATTCGCCAATAATCTCGCCATCTTTGGTTCTGATTTCTATTTTATATTTTCCGGTATTTAGTTTTATATCTTCTCTCGACCAGTTTGCACAAATATTATTTAGCCTTTTGTTTTTATAATCAATTGCTGTTTTTATTGTATATCCAATTTGTACACCTTTTGAACTTGTAAAAAATGTTTCTGAATTGTGTAATACTTTTTTATTATGAACAATGCTAATATAAACATCGTAGTTACCTGCATTAGCATTACTATTTTCTTTAACCGAAAAACAAATACCAACTTTCTTTATTCTAAATATAAATTTTCTTGGTTTATATATTTGACTATCACTTTTATTGAAAAATGATATTGCAATATTGGTTGCTTTTAGTTTTTGAGTAATTTCTGATAATTTTTTATTTTCATTATCAAGATTTTCATTTTTATTTTCAAGTTCAGTTTTGTTGTAAACTAGTGTTTTATTTTCAATTTTCAGACCTGAAACTTCATTTTCCAAGTTATTAATTCTATTTTCTAACTGAGCTATTTGTTTTTCTTTATCTTCAATATTATTAATCAAAATATCGACAACAGTTTTATTATTTTTGTAAATTGATGAATTTACTTGCTTTTTTAATCTTTCGGCTACTGCTTTATTTTTTTTCATCAACCTTTTAATATGTTTCATCAGTTGATTTACAGCTTGATTATCTTTTTTACTTGCGTATTTTTTTCTTTTTATTTTTTTTGTTAAACTTATAACCGAGTCTTGATAAAACCTTAGTCTGTCTTCAACTTTTTTGTATTCAACAATACGCTTATCATAATCTGCTATTGCTGTATTTATAAGTTCTTCTTGTTCTTTGTATTGCTCAATTTTTGAATTTAATTCACTTATCTCTTGCTGACAGTCTTTGGTGTTGCAAGCTCCTAATACATTTATTATAATTATAAGTAATATGAATTTTTTTATTTTCATTTGTATTTAGCTTTTAACGTTTCAATATGTGAAGTACATATTTTTTGAGTAATATCTATAAGTCTTGGTTCTTCAAGCTTTTTATACCTATTTAATCACACTTTTCCAAAATCCAATCATCAATTATTTTTTTACTGGTATCAAAATTAATTCCTATTAGGT
>JAOZVK010000399.1 GCA_029938185.1 Bacteroidales bacterium
ATGATTTAATAGTTTAATTATCAAATAGTTTTAAGTTCGTAAAGTAGAATTAATAGTTGTTTAAATAATAATAATAGCAATGCCACAGATATTTATTCTGTTCCACATATTAAAGATTATATTAGCTGGAATGCACTATTAAAATGTCTTTTTGTAAAAGCTAAAATATTGTCAAACAAAAAAATAACAGGTTTAGATAATCTAAAGGCTATGGAGTACAGCTTACAACATTATCTGGTTTGTGACAAAATAATAAATCATGTCAGACAAGAAATTATAACAAAATCCGACAAACTTTTACTTGCCAAAACTGCAAGTGAAACTTATCGTTCTGCTGTTGGTTTTTGTTTGAAATCTTCAAAAATCTGCAGCCTGGATAAGGTTTCATACTACAAACAGCTTGCTTTTTATTTTTCAGAAAAAGACAAAACACAAATATTACTTGATGATTTAGCCAAAAAACAAACTGAAAAAAAAATAGCTGTCAAGAACAGTGCATTAATCAAACAAAAAGAGGCATTACGAGAAAAAATAGTTTTGACTAAAATAAAACTTGCCAAAAAACCTCTAATTAATATTAAACATCAAAATTTGACTGATACGCTTTTTAAAGCAAGGCGTGATTATGAAGCTGTAATTGATATAATTACGAAAAAATACCCCAACTATAAATATAATACTGAAATTGCAAAAATACCTGAAATTCAGTTGCATTTAAACAACTCGACTGCTATAAGAAGTTATACACTCGGCGACAGTTTAATTTATATTTTTACAATTACTAAAAATAAATTTAGTATTGATACAGTTAGTAAACCAAAAGATTTCAACTTACAAATTTCTGATTTTAAGCATTATCAAATTAATACTTTTGATATAAGCTTTAAAAATAAATTTATAAAAGTTGCAGAAAAACTATATCAGCAATTGTTTCCTAAATTTGCGTCAATTAACGATAGTATTAAAAAACTTATTATTATTCCTAATGACAGCCTTTCTCTTATTCCTTTTGAAGCATTATTAACTGAGCAATATAAAGGAATTATAGGAGAATTTTCGGAATACCCTTTTTTATTGAAAAAATATATTGTTCAGTATTCTCCTTCGGTTAATATATTTTATCAATTGCGTACAAAACGAAAAACAAAGGCAAAAAATGAAATTGCTATTTTTGCACCTGTGTTTAATGATGATGAAGAATTATATTTACCATACACAGTTAAAGAAGCCAATAGTATATACGAATTATTTGATAACAAAAAATCAAAAAAACTAATGTATACCAAAGCAAGTGAGCAATATGTAAAATCGGATTCACTAAAAAATTACCGTATTATACATTTTGCTACACATGCATATGCAAATACAAGAGACCCTTTGCTTTCACGTATTGTTTTGACACAAAAAAATAAAACAAAAGAAGATGGTTTTTTACATGCTAATGAAATCTACGGATTAAACTGGAATGCTGATTTGGTAAATCTTTCGGCTTGCGAAACTGCGGTAGGTAAAGTTCAAAATGGAGAAGGTGTTATGGATTTGTCAAGAGTTTTTTTCTATGCAGGAGCTTCTAATGTATCTGCAACTTTGTGGAAAGTAGATGATGAAAATACGACCAATCTAATGATTTTATTTTATAAATACTATAAAACAAAAAAATTAGATTTTGCTACAGCCTTACATAAAGCAAAACTTGAAATACTAAAATCTAAACGGGTATCAACAAACGGAGAGAAACAATGCCATACTGCTTTTTGGTCGGCTTTTATATTAATTGGGAAATGATTGTTTGGTAATTTTACAATTCTAAGTTTGAGGCTACCAGTTTTAAGTTAGACGCTTTTTAACCGCAAAGTTTCGCAAAGTTTGACGCAAAGTTTCGCTAATCTTTACTTTAATTCTATGATTAAAACTACTTGAAAAACAGGACAGTCCAACTTCTGACGGGTAGCTAAGTTTGACAAAGTTTAAAACTTTGTCAAACTTGTCTCGAAATAATTTTATGGCTGCACACCAATTAATTTAATCAATTCTTTTGCTTTTTTCACATATTCATCATTACTATCTTCTGAATGTTCTATAAGTTTATTAAGCAAATCATAAGCTTTTTTATTATCTTTTTGCAGTATATAACAATAAGATAAATATAATAATGAAGCATTTATGTTGGCTTCACAATTTTCTTTGTTTGAAGAATAATTTAAATTATCTATTGCTTTCTGAAGTATAGTATCATTTTTTGAATTTTCCTGAGCAATGTTTAGAGCCATAACACCTACACGAAAATTTATTTTACATTTACTCTCATAACGATCTTTTAAACCTAATTCTTCAAAACGTATTCCTTCATTATATTTTTTTCTTTTAAAATAAATTTTAGTACTGTCTTTCCCCCTAGAAGAGCCTTTTATAAAATTTGCTCTATTAATATTTATAAATGCTAATATTTTTTTGTCATTATTTTTAGGCTCATTTATTTTTACTTTTAGTTCATTCGTATTTCTTTTTAATTTTATGATATTAATATTAACAGTATCATTATTAACAGTATCATTATTAGTATTAGTTTTATTTTTTTTATATTCAGCAATCATGTTTAAAAGAGAATCATTTTTTAATTTTAAGCTTAAATTTATTGAATCCTGTTTTGCTTTAAGCTTTGTAATTTCTGTATTTTTATTTACATTTTCACTTATAAAATAAAGTATTCCAATCAATAATAAAAAGGATGCGGCATAGCCTATTAGTGAATAAATTTTTCTTTTCTTTTTATTTTTCTTCGATAATTCTATTTTTTCATAAGTTCTATAAGCAATAACATTATCAATATATTCTTTTGCATTTGATGCAAATTCGTTATCAGTTTCCAATTCATTATTCAAAATTATTAGTTCGTCTTCCGAAATATCATTATCAACCATTTTATGTAATAGTTCGTATTTATTAAGTAAGTCCATCGCCGTTGTTGTTTTTTATTCGTTCATTAACCAAAACTTTTAATTTAATCCAACTTCTACTCAATCGTTGTCTAATATTATTGTTGTTTTTTTTATCATTGTTAGAATCAAAGTTATAAATATTTATAATTTTAAAAAAACTTACAACATCATCATGTTTTTTATTCAACAAATCATGTAATATTATTACCAAAAAGTCTTCAATATCTAAATACTTTTTTTGTTTTTTGTTATCAGTATAATATGATTTTGAATCTTTTAATACATTTAATGTAGTTGATACGGTTTTTTCGAGCGATATATCTGTTCTTTTTTTCCAAATAAGTTCTTCAACTTTTTTATCAAAAGGCAAAGTTGTTTGATTCTTACGTTGTTCTTCTTTATTGATTTTTTCAAAAGTACTTTTATGTATTTTTAAAAACTCTTCGTATCTTCTGCTACTTTCTATTACATAACTTCCTGTTTTTTTTATACGGTGTACCTTCTTATGTATATTGATTTGTTCATAACAAATCTTATTGAGAAGTTGTACTGTTTTTTCAAATGATAAGTCTTTATTTTTTAACTTTAAAATCTTATCTATTAATTTATTAAATGATTCGTTAAAAACACTCATCACATCAGAAATTTTACTTGTTTGTAATTCTGACTGTATAATGTTTTTAAAATGCTCGAAGTATAATTCATCTTTGATACCATAAAATTCTTTAGTCCCTTTTGAGAATGAAATCATGCGGATATTTTTATTTTTATTTTGGCTCAAAATAGACATAAAATATTAAAGAATTTAGTGATGTTACAAAAATTATATACTAACTAACAAATATATAGATAATTATACATTAAACATGGTCACACTATAAGAACTATATTTGGAAAAATAATGAATGGTATAGGTATAGCATTTCTTGCAATATTTGCTCTCTCTGGTGGTTGTATGTAAGTGTTAATTAAGGTCTTCAACCTATTTAATGTGGTTTACGTTTGATAAAAATAAAAGTGTTGTTTTTATGTATTGACCTATTTGTAAAAGACTTACGCAGTAGCGAAATATATTTTTAGATTTTTAACACAGACCAGCAAGATTTTGAAAATTTTGCTGGTCTTAATAATACAAAAGTCAAATTCGGCTACCAGTTATAAGTTAGACGCTTTTTAACCGCAAAGTTACACAAAGCTTAACGCAAAGTTACACAAAGCTTAACGCAAAGTTACACAAAGCTTAACGCAAAGTTACACAAAGTTATGTAAAAGTTTACTTTAACTTTATGGTTGCAACCACTTGAAAAACAATTGTGTCCAACCTTTACGTGGGTAGCCTCAAATTAACTTTTGTATAAACTTCCAAATTCCCCCCTAAACAAGTCCTCCAATTCAGCATTTAAGCCACGCCAATCGAAATTAAGGCGTTTTTCATATTTTTTCAATGCACTAATACCTTCTAATGTTTTTTTGCATAATAATTTTAAAGCATCAGTTGTATTGCAACTAATGTATTGTTTATATTCTTCTTTTGTCATTATTGGATAAGTTCTCAATATTTTCTTTTTGTTAAAAGAAATAGCTTCTTCACGCTTAATATTGTATTTTTCGTCTTCTTCGATGTCAAAAATCTGGTAAACAATCAATATTTGTTTTGCTTTATTCTTTTTAACATACTTATATAAATTGATATTATCGTTTAACAAATCTTCAAAACTAAGATGTAAATTAGCACGTTTTTTATCTTTTATATTTTCACGTCTACTACTTATAGAAAAACAAAGTGCTTCAATTTGTTGTTGTAGTTCAAGAAATATTTCTCCACTAGTATATTTTGATGTATCTATCATTAACTTTTTTTAATTTATATTTGTATGTCAAAAAAACTTTATTTATGTATTTTATTTCCCGGATATATTGCAAGAAATTTACCTCCGGTTTTTACACGTGCTATACATTCAGGCAATAAAGAATAGCTGTAAATTTTTATTTTTTCTTCTATTAAAACCTCTGTCCATGTACCTTTAAATTCAATAATGTATTCCAATTCATTGTCTGTTAGTGTATAAGTTCCATCTTTACTAACAAAATAAATATTATTCGGAGAGCGTCCGGCTTCGCCACGAGCTGTTGCACCACATCGCCATGTTTCACCAGCATTTAGCCAAATCCATGCTTTTATTTCTTGAAGGTCGCCATAAGACCTCTGTAGAATTGGATACTTACCCGATTTCTTGACTCGCAAAACATATTGTTCGCAATTAGGTAAGCTTCTGTCAGCCATCTGAATTGCAATAATATCCTGCATAAGTTTTGTTAATGCAATTCTACCAATAGGCAAATCTTTAACTCTTTCTAATACACCAGTATCAACAATTTCTTTGCTTAATTCCTTAATGTATTCATCACTTATTTCTTGTACAATATCTTCACTTGCTTTTTGTGTTATTTGTTCTGCAACATGCAAATTAAACATCACATAGGCAAGTACAAAAACAAATATAAACAAAAACGTGTATTTTAAAAAACGTTTTTGCATTCTGTAATCTAATTTTGCTAAATTGTTCATAAATCTAAGTTTTTAGAAATAAAAA
>JAOZVK010000400.1 GCA_029938185.1 Bacteroidales bacterium
TATCTTAACATTGTTATGCCCCCCTTCGGGGGTTTTAATAGCTGACGCATTAAATGAAATATAATGTTGTGGTTTAAAACATGTCACATATTCTTATTTATATGCGTTGTATGTTGTTATATTTTTTAATTGCAATGAAAATCAATAATATAATCGCCTACTGTCGGTGTGGCTTTAAGCCACACCGACAGTTTTAAACAAGCAAGATGTAACAAACCAGTACAAAATATGAAATATAAGGTCTTCAACCTATTTAATATTGCTCAGGAATCGTTAAAAAATAATTTTCCGATTTATTTTTTGTAAGATACTTATATTTAGGTGCAAACCAATTCATAGTTTATAATTCGTCATTTTTTTATTATTTGCGATTGTTTTAAAAAAAAAGAACTGTTTTTGTGAGTTCTGAAGCTTAGGTAAGACCTTAGTGTTCTACAAAAAAAAGGCTCAGAGAGCCTTTTTTAATTTAAAGATAAATTGATCTTCAATAATAATATTATTTTACAGTCAATATATCATTATTGTCAGCAAGTTTCGAGTTGTCTTCTACTGCTATTTGTACAGCTATATCAAATTTAGCTTGAAATGCTTTTTCAAACTCATCAACAGTCATTTTTTCTGTAACTTCAAAGTCACCTAAACCTGCCAATGTTTCTCTTTCATCAGCTACTTCACCCAAACGTTTTTTATCATCTGCAAATCTTGCTCCTCTACCTGCATTATTTCCTTGATAAACTCTTAGACTATATCCAAATGTATCTTTAAATTTTCCTTTTAATGTTAGGACAGTCATACGTCCATCAACTTTAAATTCTCCCATAATGTATTGTTATTTAAATTAATATAATTATAAATTTTATGTATGATTTTTTACCAATATATAGTTATAAAAACCATAATTTTCACTAAAATTCTAAATTTACGAATATATATTTAGTTTTATCAGACTAAGATATGTATTATTTATTATTAATCAAATAAAAAAATAAATAAAAAATAATATATTCTATACTTTAATACCTATTTAGTTATATTTATTTTTTTATATCACAGATATTCAGCCATTAGTATATTTGAAAGGAATAAAATTTTATATAAATAAACTTTATAAGTTATTAATTTTATAACTTTACAATATAAAAAATTTTAAAGATTTAATCTTTTTTTTTCCAAACTATGAATATGTAGTGAAACAAGTCATAAGTTTCTTTAGTTTACTTAGACAAGATTAACAGTAATTACATGTTTAAAATCCTGTTAATCATGTAAATCATGTCAAGTTGTTACATTTGTAAACTTAATCAATTTATGTCTTAATACAGTAGTAATAATATTTTCAACATTAATAGATTAAATCCTCTAATTAAAAATATCACTTTATTTAGGAATTGTAAAAAACAACTTAATAATTGTAAAATTTTAAATAAATGAAAATATTCACATCTAAAAAAGTACAAGAAATTGATAAATATACAATAGAAAACGAGCCAATTTTGTCAATAAATTTAATGGAACGTGCAGCAAAAAACTGTACTGAATGGATTATAAAAAAATTTACTTTAAATAAAAAAATTAAAATTTTGGTTGGGCCTGGCAATAATGGAGGAGATGCGTTGGCAATTGCTAGAATGTTAATAGAAAAGAGGTACAATGTTAAAATATTTGTATTTATCAAAAAACTTTCGATTGATTCACAAATTAACTATGATAGATTAGTAAAACAAAATACGGTTACTTGTAAATTTATTGATAAAGAAAGCGATTTTCCTAAAATAGATAATGATGATATAATTATTGATGGTTTGTTTGGTTCTGGATTATCAAGACCACTTAAAGGATTTTTCGAGAAGCTTGTAAAACACGTTAATAGTAATAAAGCAACAATTGTTTCAATTGATATTCCATCAGGTTTGTTTAGCGAAAACAATAGTTTATTGGTAACAGATTATGATAATAGTTATAAAAATGCAATTAAAGCTGATTATACCATAACACTTGAACTTCCTTTTTTATCATTTATGTTTCCCGACACTGAGAAACATGTAGGAGAGCTTAATATTATTCCAATAGGATTGCACAAAGAAATAATAAAAATAACAGAGGCTAAATATCACTATTTAAGCTCAAAATGTATATTGAAAAGATTAATCAAAAGAACAAAGTTTTCGCATAAAGGTACTTTTGGTCATGCACTTTTGTTGGCTGGTAGTTATGGAAAAATGGGTGCAGCAATTTTGGCATCAAAAGCATGTTTGCGTTCTGGTGTAGGGCTACTAACTGTGCATGTACCAATTACTGGTTATGAAATTATGCAAATATCAGTTCCCGAAGCAATGGTGTGTATTGACGAATCGGGAACAAAATTTTGTAAACTATCCGAAACAAAAAAATATAATGCAATAGGAGTTGGTCCTGGAATTGGTATGAAACAATCGACCCAACAACTATTTAAAGGAATGCTTGAAAAAATTGATAAGCCAATTGTTATAGATGCTGATGCAATTAATATTTTGGCCGAAAACAAAAGTTGGATTAAACTATTACCAAAAAATAGTATTATTACTCCTCACCCTAAAGAGTTTGAGCGACTGGTTGGTAAGTCTGCAAATTACTATAAACGATTATTGCTTCAAATAGAATTTGCAATAAAATATCAGGTAATTTTGTTAGTAAAAGGTGCAAACACTTCAATTGCATGCCCTGATGGAAAGTGTTATTTTAATTCAACTGGAAATAATGGAATGGCTACAGCTGGTAGTGGAGATGTTTTAACAGGTATAATATTATCTTTATTAGCACAGGGATATTCTGCAAAAGATGCTTCAATTGTTGGAGTTTATATACATGGGCTATCTGCCGATATAGCTGTTAAACAAAAAAGCAAGCAAGCTCTTATAGCCAGTGATATTATAGGTTATTTAGGAAATGTATTTATAGAATTGAATAAAATGTGATCATAAAAACTTTGCCAAAACTTAATAATTTTGGCAAAGTTTTTTTGTACACAACACGTTTAATCTAAATCAATATTTAGATTAAATTTTTCTTTAAGCATAAGAAGTGTTTCGGCGTTACCAACAACATTGTCAATAGGGTTGTTATTATATTCAGTTTTTCTTAAATGCTTTATACCTTTTGATGTATCTTTTACCAGACCTTTATATAAGCTTCCAAAATTGTATGAGCTATTACCAAATGGATTACTGCCTACAAAATAATAAAAATACCAGTTTATAAACATCCAATCAAAACCATTGTTATCACTTATAAATACAGGATCGCCTTTACTATTTTCCAATAACCATTCCTGAAAATTCATTAAAACCTCTTCTGGTTCATCAAATTCAAACGTTTCTGTTCTGATATAGTCGTTTTTTTTAAGCTCGTCTTCACTATATTTTTTTGAAATAGGTTTTATTTTACCTATAAATGTTTTACTTAAAGTTGGTTCAACCACAACAGCTGCAAAAGAAACCATTGAGTAATCACCCGGAATAGGCCCATCAGTCACTACATCTACCATTATATAACTCATAGTCTAAGATTTTAATTCTTTTTTAAAATAATATTAGATACAAAAGTATTAATTAATTTCACAATTTCATAAAAATAGTTATAAAACATGTTTTTTCAATACTTTTCTTAAAAGTTAAAAAAACCTATAAGGTTTCATTTTGGCACTATCTTGATATTTGTAAAAGAGAATGGAAAATAACTAAGCACCGATACAAAAGTTTTTACCTATTTAGTATAGAGCTTACTTTTTGAAATACCGTTTATTATATATCTTGCGTAAGCAACATTAAATAGGTCGAAGACCTTATATGTAGCTATGCTTGGAATTGAATATCTAAGCCAAATAATTTATAAACTTCCTATTCCGATGTGCAACTATACTATATACATGAATGCTTTTATTTATAAATAATTAATATAGTTCACTATCACAATTATACTCTAAACGGTTATAATTTCAACATTAACAAACTGTTATCAACTATTAATCAAAGTATTGTACCATTGTATCATCGAATAATTGTACCATTTAAAAGTATATAAAAAAAAACAATTATAATTTAAATTAAGTTGCTTAAAAATAGTAATATATACAAAGCAATTAGAATAATGTAAATAAAAAGATATATAATTTTATATATTTCAAACTTTTATTAATACTTTTGCGATAAATTTTATTTTAAAAACAAAGATTTATTAATAAATTAAATTATGGGAGAAATACAGAAATATTTAGATATGGGATTGGAGTTAATAATAGGATATGCTCCAAAATTAGTGTTAGCAATATTAACACTCATAATAGGTCTAAAAGTAATAAAAATACTTAATAAACTAATACTAAATAGTTTAAAGAAAACCAACTTAGATGAAACCGCCACACCATTTGTTGCAAATTTCATTAAATGGATTCTAAAATTTGTTCTATTAATTAGTATTGCTTCAATGATTGGTATTGAAACAACATCATTTGTAGCTCTATTAGGAACAGTTGGTTTGGCAGTTGGTTTAGCTTTGCAAGGAACTTTGGCTAATTTTGCTGGAGGAGTTCTACTAATGATATTTAAACCATACAATGTGGGCGATTTGGTTGATGCATTAGGGAAATTTGGAGAAGTAAAAGAAGTTCAAATATTTAATACAATTTTATTAACTCCTGAAAATAAAACTGTAATATTACCAAATGGAGCAGTTTCTAATAGTCATATTACTAATTTTTCAAAAGAAGGCAAACTAAGAGTTGATTTAACAATAGGTATTTCATATACTTCAGATATAAAGAAAGCAAAAGAGATATTGATTAAAACAATGGAATCTAATCCTAAAGTACTAAAAACCCCTGAACCAATGGTAGCAGTAGGCGAATTAGCTGATAGTTCAATAAATTTAGTGGTTCGACCATGGAGTACACCCGAAGATTACTGGGACGTTTATTTTGGTACACTCGAAGAATGCAAAAATGCATTAGATGCTGGAGGTATAAATATTCCATTTCCACAAATGGATATTTTTATTAAAAAATAAAAAATTTAATCGTATAGAACCTTATAAATAAAATAGATATAAAATAGATATAATTATTTTTAAAAAAAAAGTTAAATTTATTTTTTTTATAAAAAAATAAGACTTAGATTTGCATCATAATATTTTGGTTTGGTAGTTCAGTTGGTTAGAATACATGCCTGTCACGCATGGGGTCGCGAGTTCGAGTCTCGTCCAGACCGCCAAAAAATATTGGTTTGGTAGTTCAGTTGGTTAGAATACATGCCTGTCACGCATGGGGTCGCGAGTTCGAGTCTCGTCCAGACCGCAAAGCCCTTACAAATACGTAAGGGCTTTTTTTATTGTTTATAACTTGACCCTTACTACAATTGATTTTCAGCTAAAAGGTGCAAACAGGAATTAATTCCTTTAAATTCTATAAATATAATGAGTGTGTAACTGGTCTTATAAAAATTAATAAATTACAACAATATTATTAGTTCTAATTTTAT
>JAOZVK010000401.1 GCA_029938185.1 Bacteroidales bacterium
CGTTTATTATATATCTTGCGTAAGCAACATTAAATAGGTCGAAGACCTTACTATATATTTTTGCTTTCTTCAACAAACTCATATCCTATACTTTCAACTTTTTGTTTTATTACATTAATATCAATATTATCACCTTCGATAATAACTTTTTGGTTTAATAAATCAACATTAACATTTTTTATACCATCAAGTAAATTAAGATTTTTTTCTACATTCATTTTACAATGATTACATGTCATTCCTTTAACAATAACTGTTTTAGTATTCATAGAATTTAGTTTTTGGTTCAATAAAACTTTTTTTGATTTTTTGATTGAATAATATTTAACGATATACGCATTTATTATTAAGCCCAATAATACTATACTTGATGCTATTTTAAACCATTGTGGTAAAATTTCATGATTATGTACTATTGCTTCATTGTTTAGCCCCTGTATCATAAACCATTCGCTTGGTAGAAATGTGTTTATAAGTGTTCCAAATATTAAAGCTCCAGATATAATTGAAAATAAATATGCATATAGAGTTTTTTTGCCCATCACATTGTTTATTACTGTAATTGTTGCAGCATTTGTAGCAGGTCCTGCCATTAGAAACACTAAAGCTGCTCCTGGCGATAAACCTTTTATCATTAGCATTGCAGCAATTGGTACAGAACCAGTTGCACAAACATAAAGGGGGATAGCAGCAATCAAAACAATCAACATACTTAAAAAATCGTTTCCAACAAAATTTATGAAAAAATCATTTGGAATAAGTACTGAAATAACCGAAGCTAATAATAATCCAATTATAAGCCATTTAGAAATATCTTGCAAAAATTCAACAAAAGCATAGCGCAACATTTCTATAAACTTATTCTTTTTATTGCCTGTTTCACTTTCGTTGATTATACTATTTTGGACAGAGCTATCTGCTTCATTTTTTATTATTGAGTTTGTAAAAACTCCTCCTACTACACCTGTAATCAATGCAATAAAAATTCTAATAATTGCAAAAGGTAGACCTAATAATGAATAACTTACAAGTATAGAGTCGATTCCAGTTTGTGGAGTGGATATTAAAAATGAGATTGAAGCACCTTTTGAAGCACCACTTTTATAAAATGAAATACCTGTCGGTATTACACCACAAGAACACAAAGGTAGCGGTATACCCAAAAGTGTTGCAGCTATTACTGAACGCAAGTTCTTTTTCCCCATGTATTTATTTATTTTATCTCTGGGAAAAGCAACATGTAAAATTCCTGCAAATAAAAAGCCCAAAAGCAAATATGGTGACATTTCGTTCAGAATATTAAAAAAATCGCTTATGAAGTTTAATATATAGTTCATTAAATTAAAAAGTTAAAAAACTAAAAGTTAAAAGTTTTTGTCATCACTTGAAAAACAATCTATACTAAATTAGGTTAAGAATTTTACTTTTATAAAAATATTATAAGCTATTAATCATAATATTGTATAATTGTATCATTGAACCATTGAAAGTATATTATTAAAAATAAGATGTTAAAAAATTATTGTATAATTTCTTATTTTTTTAAATAGAATATTTTATAAATAACTTAATTTTAAGGTACAAACCAATTAGTAATTCGTAATTATTAATTCGTAACTTAATCAATTTATGTCTTAATACAGTAGTCTTATTTTTTTTGCTTTTTCTGTTTTTTACCTTTAGCAACAACTTTTACTTTGGTGCCTGGTTTCACATCTTCCAAAACAGTATAGCCATATTCGTCAGTTGTTAATACAACTTTTTTTCCATCATATTTAACAGTTACAGTAGCATTTGCAACAATTTCGTCTTTATTATCAACAACTTTAAAGCGCATATTGTGCTTTGATGGTGGTGGTTCTACTACAACTTCTGGAAGCTGAATCACTATTAAATATTCGTCTTCATCTTTTTGACAAATAAAATTATTTATATTTATTTCATCATTATTATCCAACTGAAATGTTTTAATTTCTGTATCAAGTTTGATACGTTTTAAGAAAAACTCACCATTTTCATTTGTAGTTTCTTTAATCTCTTTTTCATTGTATTTTATATAAAATAGTTCATTTGGCAATATTTCGTTATTAGAGTTAATTACTTTAAATTTCATATCAACTCTTCTAATAACTTTAACAGTATATGTTCCATGCTCATAACAGGTGTATGTCTGAATATCTAAGGGAACATTATTTTCTATTTCGTATGCTTTTACAAATGTATCAACTTTGACATTCTCAACAACAATCATTGCATCTTCATTGGATTTGTGTATTTCTTTTTTTCCTTCAAACTCAAAACAGACTTCGGCATTTGGTGCAGGAGTTTCATCATCGTTATATACAATGTTGAAATTCATAGATACCTTAATTGCATTAATAATTTTGTCGAGAAGACCTTTTTCGGCTCCAGGAATATCAGACAAAAATCCCCATTGCGAAAGAACTACGTTATCACCTTTGCTACTTCTAATTACATGAATGTCATCAATATTTGGAATTTCTATACATTTATATAAAAAGCCTATTAATGTTTTGTCTTCAAATTCTTTTGCAGCATTTAATAATTTTTTAATACTAACACTAAGTTTTTCTTTTGCAATACTTTGTTCTTCTTTACTTAGTTTTTTAATATTAATAACGGTTCCATTATATTCTGTCATCCAAGTTATTTTTCTACCCCCATCCATTATTACGGGTTCTGCAAAAATCCGATATTCTTTACCTGATTCAAAAGTCCTTTTTAGTTGATTAAATCTGTTTTTTGAGCTTTCAGGGCTTCCGAGTCCATATCTTACATCAATAAGTTCTTTTGATACAATAGGTTTCATTTGTTATATGTTTTAGATTTTAAAAAAAATATGCGTAAGCAACATTAAAAAGGTCAAAGACCTATTTTGGACAAAATATTTTATATATCCATCTTGTTTTGTTGTTAATTCCAATCGCTTCAACAGTTATAAGACTGTCTGAACTACTAAAATTAACATATGATATTTTATTATTTGTTACAGGTTTATTAGTTGTAAAAATTAATGTTTTTTCGGACATTTCAGATGGTCGTCCATTATAAATATTTAGTTTGTCGGGTAATTGATACATATTATAAAATAACTTAAATTTACCCTTAGCTTTTTTTAGATAATAAACTTTTATTGTTGTTCCAAAGCCTCCAGATTCTGTCATTGAACCGCAAGGAATTGGTATTTCCGAAACATCAAATGATTTATTTTTTGATAAATATATAATTTTTTCTTCAACATTTGTAAATTCTGTAATTAAATTTTTATAATCAGTTGATTTTATTGTTGCTTTTATTAATACTCCGTCAGGAATATCTTTAAATATTGCTTTACCTTCCGAGTTACATTTTATACTATCTTTTTTGCTATTATATTCTAAAACAACAACTGCACCACTTATAGGTTGCTTTGTTTCGTCATCAAGTATTATTATCTTATTTGTTTTTTCAACTATAATTGGCTCTACAACAGTATCTTTTGCAATAGTATCGCTATTTACAATAACAAGTGGAGGAAATAATATTGGTTTTAGAAAAAAGCCTAATAAAATCAATAATACCAAAATTAAAGGAACTAACCACCACCATATTGGTTTTTTTTCTTTTGCAAGTATAATTTGATGAAATTCGCTTTTATTTTTACATTCAAATTCATTCTCAAATTTTTTGGTGTTATAATCAATAGTAGTTTTGATATTTGTACCAACACTTATATTTTTCAAAGTAACAATACCACTAGTATTAGTTATATGTTCGTGGTTTTCGCCATCATATTGAAAATTTATAACAGTATTGTCAATTGGATTTTTTTTAGAATCTACAATCTGAAACTGTATTGTAGATAAAGAATGAAGTATTACAGTTTCGGGTTCGGGTTCTACTGGTCTCTTACCAACAAGTTTATAAATAGTTTTGTTTATCTTGCAAATATGACTTTGAAGTTCAATTGTTTCATTATCTATAACTTGATAACACTGCACTTTTGTTCCTGCTTCTATTTCCGATAAGATAATATTTCCATTAACATTACTTGTCTTATGAAGTTCTCCTTTATTAACAAATTTTATTTGAGCACCTTCAATAGGTTCATCATTATTATCTACTACCAAAAAACGCATTGAGACTTTTGGTTGCGAACCTATATATTTATATTCGTTTTGATTTAGACTACATGTAAACAGCTGTGTATCACCATTGTCCTGAAAACATTGTACATCTGTTTTGATTGAAATATCTTCAAGAATAATTTTTCCTGCTGAATCGGTTATTTTTTGAATTTCTTCATCTTGATATTTAAAAGTAACTCTTGCATGTGGAATTGCATTTCCTTTGTTGTCTGAAAAAACAAAGTTCATATCAGTTGTTGGTACTCCAATTCTGAAAAAGTAATCGTTTCTATCGTCACATAGATAGTTGTGAATATTTTCTTTTTCGTTGTTATTTATTTGATATGCATATATTTTTGTAAAAAAAGAAACGTCTTCAATAAAAATTTTACCATCTTTATTTGTAATTGCATCAAATGTTTCGCCATCGTTTTCAATAAAAATACGTTCACTCGAAGCTGTTTTATTATTTGTGTAAATGGCTTTTACTGAAATTGTTGCTACTTTCAAAGGTATTAAACCTTTAATCAAGCCCGATTTTGCATGAAAATCATCAGATGTAAATCCCCAACGAATAATTACAAAATTTTTAACACCATCGGCTTGTTTTATTACATATATATCGTTATAGTCAGGAATTTCTATACAAGAATCTATTAATTCAAATAAATCTCCATGACTTCCCGAAATTTTACCATTGCTAATTTCTAAGTGCTTTATAGCAGCTTTATATAATTTATTGACTTGTGTTTTTAATCTTCCTTTTGCTTTTTCTTGTTCATTTTCGCTCAACTCCGAAAATCTTATTATATCACCTTCAAACGATGTATACCAAGCTACATTTTGTCCTCCGGCTGGCGATGGTTCTGCAAATACACAATATTCTTTATTTTTTTCAAATAATTTTTTAAGCTGTGTAAATCTTTTGATATTTTCGCTTGACCCTTGCGAAAAAACTGGTCTTATGGTTGAAATATCAGTAGTTGTAATAAGTTGTTTCATGTTAATCGAAAATGTTAAGTACTATGAAAATAAAAGTGTCGTTTTTATATAGTTAATTTGAATATTCAAACAAACACTGGTACTAGTTAATTATTATCTCATTCAACCAATTATTTACAATATATTTTCTATATGTCGTAAATGGTTCCTTGATATTTAAAAAATTTTTTAAATAATTTTTCAGTAAATCCCTATTAATAAGCTTATTACTTACTATTAAAGAGTTTGTAAATTGTTCAAAACCAACAAAAACATCTTTCCTTTCATCATTTAGCCATGTTCTATCCAATTTACATGTATTTTTATTCTTGTCTGTACGAACTGATATAAGCACCCATACAAAAGTTTTTACCTATTTAGTATAGAGCTTACTTTTTG
>JAOZVK010000044.1 GCA_029938185.1 Bacteroidales bacterium
TTTTAACTTGCGATTGTTTTGGAAAAAGAAAACTGTTTTTGTGAGTTCTGGAATTTTATAAAATAAAATCAGAAATTAATGAAGAGAAGCTGTTTGAAATACCTCACGATAAAAAAGGAAAATGTATTTTCCATAGTGATGATATGGAATGGAAACAAAAAAATAATTTTCATGACAAATTTATTTCACTTATAGAGATACTTAAAAATGACATAAACACTAATTATTTTGATTTTAGAGATTTTATATTTGTAGGTAAAATATTAAAAAATGATAACATTAGTAGGAATTATAAATATACAGATTATTCAATAGCAAAATTGTATAAAGATAGAATAAATTTTAAAATATTAGAGCCATTATTAAATCAAGAATTAAAAAATAAAAATGATTTTTTAACATCGGTAAAAACACTTTTAAAAAAAGAAACTAAAAAGACACTTTTAGACTTAATTTTAAAACACTCAGAACATAAGACGGTAATAAATAATTTTGAGTTTAATAAAAATGTTATCTTCAATGGTTCGGTGTTTTATGATAATACAATATTTGACAATATACGATTTAACAAATATTCCGAATTTAAATATGTGAGTTTTAAAGACAATATTGAATTTATCAATAATTTCTCTTTAAATTTTGATTTTCAATATGCAAATTTTGGCAATAGAGCATATTTTAAAGAGATTAAAAATAAAGGATTAAATTTTATGTATTCAAATTTTGAGGAAAAAGCAATTTTTGATAAAATAAATTCCTTATCATATAGTTCTTTTTCTGAAATGAAATTTGCTAATACGTTTTCACTTAATAATTCTAAATTTAAACACCATGTAGATTTTAGTCGCACAATTTTCGAGACAAAACAAATTTATCGAAATTTAACATTATTTAAAAATATAGAATTTGATGGAGAGGTTGATTTTGGAAACACAGAATTTCATAGTGTTATTGATTTTAATACAATTATTTTCAACCATAATGTAAGTTTTATAAATACAGTTTTTGCTTTTAAAGAGAATGCTTATACAAATAGTTCTGTAAATTTCATTTCAATGATAATAGGAGAGAATTGTGTAATGGAATTTAAAAGCACAAATAAAGAAAATAAAATTTTTCAACATTACGTTTCATTCCAAAAAGAAATTATTAATGGAACTATTTTATTTGAAAATGTTAATTTTAATAAAATTCACAAAAATGACAGGGCAAGATTTTTAAAATTACAAAAAGATAATAAAATAATTATTGGTAGTGGTTGTTTAAAATACAAACATCAAACAGAGGTAAGAACAATTTACTTGAAAAATAATTTACAGGGGCTTTTAAGTGAATTAATGAATATATTTGTAACTTTTTTCATTGATAGTAATGGACTAAATTTGGGAATGGAAATAATAGAAAAAGACAATGAAAAAATTACTTTTTTTTATTTTTCTGATGAGGATTTTACAAAAAAAGAATTTCATAAATTATTAGAACAAACTGAATTTAATTTTATGAATTTTCTTGACATTGATAATAATCAATCTATTGGAAATCTTCTGCCAGCTTTATATAAGCAAAATATAAAAGGAAAGGATATTAATAATAACCTTGAAAAATATAATGAAAAACAAAAACAAAAAAACAAATTTATAAAAAGAATTAATAATACAAGAGAATTAATTTCAAATAATAAAATAGAAGATGCTATAAATGAAATTGCAAAATTAGCAGAAAACAATTCTTCTGTAAAGAATAAAGTTATACTTGTAAAATCGTTACATCAGAAATCAACAGTTTCAAGTTCGGTTTTAACGTTTGAAACTTTTACTAAAATTAACAAATCTTTACTTGATATTTTAGACGAACTCCAAAGAAATGATTTAATTGTAGAAGAAAGTCCAAATATAAATTTTTCAGAAAAAAAAAATCTACCTTTTGCTATAAAACAAATACATATTAAAAATTTCAGAGGAATAGATGAAATTAAATTACAGAATATCCCTATTGATGCTCAATGGATATTTTTAACAGGTGAAAATGGTTATGGAAAAACTTCATTTCTGCAAGCAATTGTAGTTGGATTAATCGGCAAAAAAGACGAGGATAGAATATTAGTGAAAGATAAAGACAACACTTCTATTGGTATTGAATTTCTGCAAAATCACAAATCACAAATCAATAATATTGACAGCCCATCATTTTTGAGTTTTCCAACATTTACAGCTTACGGTTCGTCTCGCTTAATGACACAAGGCAAAGTTACAAATTTCAAAAAGATACAATCAAGTCAATCATATAGCTTATTTAACGATGACGGTGTATTACTTGACATAGAAGTAAAGCTAAAAGAATGGATTAGAAGCGACAAAGCAGAAGAACAACAATTATATAAAAGCACAAAAAATGTATTATTAAAACTACTTCCTGATATATCGGATATAATTATAAAAAACAACGAAATTTTTTATATAGAAAGAGATAGAAATATTGCAAATAAAAATTATCGCCCTTTATTATTTGAAGATTTAGCAGCAGGATTTAGGAGTATCATTGCAATGGTTGGAGATATAATAATTCGCTTATTAAAACATAATCAACTTGACAGTTTTACAAAAATTGAAGATTTGTCGGGAATTATTATTATCGATGAATTTGATTTACACTTGCACCCAAAATGGCAAAAAAGATTTGTTGAACTACTTACAAAAACATTTCCTAAAATTCAGTTTATTGTTTCAACTCATAGTGTAATCCCAATACTTGGAGCACCCGAAAATTCAATTTTTCTTAATGTTGATAGAACAGTAAAAGAAGGTATTACAATAAAACGACTTGATATAAACGTAAAAACATTATTGCCAAACTCATTATTGACTTCGCCTTTGTTTGATTTTTTCGATATAACACAAAGTGAATATAATGCAGAAATAGATAATCTCAGAACAGAAGATAATTATAATGAAATATCTTTTAACAAAGAAATAAAAAAACAAATAGAAGAGTATGCAAAAAATAACAATATCAAGAAGGAGGGTGGAAAATGATAAAAATAGAACGGACAGCATTTTCACCTGATTGTTTTGATAATCCTAATTTAGAAGAACATATAATTGGATTTGCAAATTCTGACAAAGAATTTGATTGGAAAATACTCAATTATGATGAAATAGAAAATTCTTTGTTGGATATATACAATACAAAATGTGCATATTGCGAAAGTAAATTAGATAAAACAGAACTTTTGCATTACCGACCACATGAAGGCGAATATACTTGTATTGGATACAAATCGCTTGCTTATGAATGGACTAATATATTACCAGTTTGTACAAAATGCAAAGAATTAAAGGGTCATAAGTTTCCAGTGATTACCAATAAGTTAAACTCAAATAAAATTTTAGAAAAAGATGAAAGGAAACTTAAAAATTTTCCATTGAAAGCTGAACAACCAAAAATATTAAATCCTGAAATAGATTATCCAAAGGATAATTTTTTATAGACCAAATGGAAAAATCTATGATAAAAACCAGAGAGCAAATTATACAAAAAAATGTTTTGATTTGAATAGATTTGAAGTCAAACGAAAATCCAAAAGTGATGAATATATTAAGGCTCTAAATTTGTTTACTTTGGGACTTATTAAAGGAGAAATGCAAGAAAGTTTTTTCATCAATTTGATAACAAGTGTATTTAAAAAAATTGAAAAAAGCAAAAACAATGACCAAGAATTTAGTGGTTTCTCCAAATATATTTTTGATAACTTTGACGAATACGTTAATTTTCACATTGACGACAAAGAAATTCAAAATGAAATAATAAATGCTTTTGAATACTTTAATAAAAATGAACCTATAAAAACATTATATTTTGAAAAATTAGCAGCAAACAATTTATTATCAACAATTAGCAATACAATGTCGATAACAGGCGATGGCAATATTTCGCTTCAAGATATAAATGCTTCTGCAATAACGGTAAATTATAATGATACCGGAAAAATTAAAGAAATAATTACAAAATTTAATCAAAGTCAAAAAACAGAACATAGATATATTGCCATAGAGTTAGAAAAATTCTTTTAAAAACTGCAAAATATTAAAACAGAGCAAAATGAAGCAACGGCAATAATAAAACGCATAAAAAATGAAGCAATAATTTTTAACTCAAATTTAAGCCTAAGTATAAGAGAATTAAACAAAAAAATGACATTTGGGATTGACAGTATTATGCAACTATTAAAAAGCATAATATCAGATATTGCTGAATTAAAAAACGGTCAAACTGAAATAAAAGTGAAATTGGATAATCATTACCAATACTTAACAGAAATTCCAGAAAATAGTCAGAAAATTTCAGAAATTCAGCAAGAAACTACATATTTATTTCAAGAGTTAAATAGCAACTTAGAAGGCGGATTAACAGAGTTATTAACTCAAACTTTTGATTATATAGATATTCATTTTGAAGAATTGGATGAAAAGCAACAACAAATATATAAAGATTTGAAAAAAAGTGATAATTGGCAAACAAAAATTAAATTAACTGTTCCATTAATAAATTTAATCGGTTTAAAAGTAGAACATGAAATAAAGCTCAATAAACTTATCAAACGAATATGGAAAACAAAACGCCACAAGGCACATACTCGTTAAGGGCAATTGAAATAAAACTAAATGGAAATATTTGAAAAAATAAAAGATTTACTGAAAAAACCGGAAATAAAACTCTTAACGAGTAATAATGCCGATTTTGTTTTGAGTTTTTTATACTATGAATTTAAAATAAACGAAAAAGACAAAATTGCAAAATCAGATTTACATTATGATTTAAAATATTTTATTTCACAATTACCAAATAACGAAGTAGGCTACCAAGCTGCAAAACATTATATCAGTGAATGGCAAACTGCGGATAAACCGTTTTTAAAAACTCTATATTTCGACCAAGAAGAGAAAGAATATATTATTCAGCCAACAATACATGTAAAACATATTTTTCAATGGATAGATAATCTTCAAAAAGAAAATATTATTTCATCTGAAATCGGTTTTCTTTCAATTTTGGAAACAATAAAAAATCTCGTTTTTGGAACACTTGAAAATGCTGATGAAAAATTGGCAAAATTAAAAGACGAAAGAGATAAAATTGAAACACAAATAGAAAAATTAGAAAAAATAAAATTAAATGACGAAAAAATTGAACTTCTCGACACATATTTAATTCAAGATACGTATAAAAAAATTGTAATAGATGCCGAAAAATTAATCTTTGATTTTGAGTTTGTAAGCGAAAAATATTTTGAACTTAAAGAAAATATAAAAGACAGATTTAATATTAAAAAACTCAGCAAAGGAAAAATACTTGGAAATTACTTATCAGAAGAAACTAAATTACAAGAAAACAGACTTGTTAAAAGCTATAATGAATTTAGAAAATATTTACGTCCTGAATACAAGGAAGAATTAGACAAACTTATTCAGAAAATTCATAATTTGCCTGATATTCATGAAATTGAAGATAAGTTTTTGAAAAACCTTACTATTAATTTATGGCAAGCAAGTAAAAATATCGGAAAAATTGATGATGAAATATTCGCTTGGTTGAAAAATATTTTTGATAAAAACTATCAAGAAAAAGTTAAAAAAACTTATGAACTTATTCAGGATATAAAAAAAGAAGTTCTCTTAAATAAAGACAATTTTCCTGACAAAATAAATCTTATTGAAATAGACAGTAGTCCTGATATATATACGCATAGATATTATTCTGAACCTATAAAAAAAATAAAATTTGCAAAAAAGAAAATAAAAAAACATTCAAATGAATTGCCAAATGAAGAAAAGGATAAATTTATAAATAGTTTTTTTCTTGATATTGACCGACTAAAAAATAATATTAAAAATTTGTTAAATGATAAAGATAGTATTACCCTAAAAGAAGTAGTTGATAATTTCCCCATTGAGCAGGGATTACCAGAAATAATTGCTTATACAATGATAGCATCAGAAAGCAACAATGATATTAACAGAATAAAAAAACAAATAATAATTTACGACAACGAATTTGAAATTTCGTTACCACTGATAACTTATAAAAATGAATTGGAATAACTTACTGCCATACTCACCTGCAATAATTGCCTTATTGAAAGGAATTGTAAAAACAAGCGACAAAGCTTGGGACACTCTTAAAAAATACGAACCCGAAATAAAAAGTTTTTTTGAAAGTATTGGGATTGCTGTAAAAGTGCGAGATAAAAATGGATACGCCTACCTAAGCCAAGCCGATGGAAACGATTTAAGTTACGAAGATAAACAAATTATAAAACAAAAAACAGGCTTTGTGAAATTAGACAGGCTTATCAGACGAGAACCATTGTCTGATGAACAAGCTTTATTAAGTTTGCTTTTGAGAGAACGACTTGAAGAAAACGAGATTGTTACAAAAAGAGAAATTTATTCCGAATTGAACATTTTTTATAAAAAAGAACTTGATAAAGAAAAACAAAATAAAGACTTCGATAAGGTAATAAAACAACTTCTTAAAATAGATTTTATTACAGAATTAAAAAAAGACGAAGACGATGATTTGGAAACAATTTACAAAATAGAAAAAATAATTACAGATAAAATTGATATTGACAAAATTGAAGAAATAAAACAAAAATTCATACAAAAAAATGCAGATAAATAACATTGATAGCAATCCGACAATTAGTTTTGATACCGACAATAAAAAAGCTGGTTTCAGACTTAAATACTTGCAAGTTTACAACTGGGGATTGTATAATAATGAAGTATTTACAATTTCCCCCGAAATGCAATCTTCATTATTAATTGGCGGTAATGCTTCTGGAAAAACGACGCTTGTTGATGCTCTTTTAACTTTATTTTTATCAAATCCAAAATATAACCTTGCAGGAGATGCTCAAAAAAAACACGACCGAGATATAAGTTCTTACATTCTTGGAAATTTTTCTGAAATAACAAATGAAAAGGGCGAAATTGTTGCCGAGCAACTTCGTAAAAAAGATGACTACACCTTAATACTTGCTTCATTTTACAACAACGGACTGAATACTGATATTACTCTTGGGCAGTTTTTTTGGTTCAAAACCGCAGAAAGTAAACGACCCGAAAGATTATATTTTTTGTCGTTTGATAAAGCTTTGAAAATTGAAAATGACCTTTTTTTGAATGAAATTACTGGAATTAGTGAATTTAAAAAACGTCTCGAACGTTTAAAAATATTTTCTTACGGAAAAAAACAGATTAATAGGAAAGGTCTTTTTACAAATAATTACACAATTTATAGCGATAAATTTTCAGAACTTTTCGGTTTAAGAAATAAAGATAAAGCATTGAATTTATTTAATCAAACTGTTTCGTTAAAAAATATTGGAAATCTAAATAATTTCATTCGCAACGAAATGCTTGAAATAGAAAATATAGAACCTTCAATAAAAAAAATAAAAAATGCCTTTGACGAAGCTAAAATGTTTTCTGATGAGATAGAAAAGACCGAAAGAAAAATAGAACTTATTAAACCAATTAAAGACAAAGAAAAATATTATAAAGAGCTTGAAATAATTACAAATAACACTCAAAATTCACTTGATATATTAAATTCGTTTTTCGGAAATCTAAAAAAAGTATTATTAGAAAAAGAAAAAGCTGAAAAAGAAGATAATTTAGGCGAGTTAGAAAAAAAATTTAGAGAGAAATTTGATGATGAAACAGGCATTCTAAAAAAAAGAAAAGACGAACAAGAAAAAGCAAATAATGATATAACAGCAATTGAAAATAATACGGGTATTTCAAAAATAAATTCTGATATTTTACTTCAAAAAACAAATTTTACACCTGTAAAAACAAAAAGCGATAAATACAAGGAATACGCTATTGATTTAAACATTGAACTTCCAGTAACGGCAAATAATTTTGTAAGCAATAAATCTAATCTTGAAAAATTTAAGGAACGAATAAAAGATGAAATAGAAAAACAAACAGATAAAAAAGATAACTTTCTGAAAAAAGAAATTGCACCCTTAGAAGCTAAAATTAAGGAAACAGAAGAAAGCCTGACAAATCTGAAACAAAATAAAGGCTCACTAATTGATAATAAATATGAAATTGCTCGGCAACGAATTTGCACAGAGCTTAAAATTAAAAAAAATGAATTACCTTATATTTGCGAACTTATAAAAGTTAAAGACAAACAAAGCGACTGGCAAAATTCAATAGAAAAATTATTTAGAAACTTTGGTTTAAGTATTATTGTAAGAGAAAAATATTATAAGCAAGCAAGTGATTTTATTAATAAAAAGACTTTTAAAAATACAAAAGTTCGTTTTTTCAAAATATCCGAAAATCAAAGTCTTAAAAAAGTAGACAATTACAAAGAAAATATTTTTAGTAAAGTAGATATTAAATCCGAAAGCAAAAATATATTCAAAACGTGGATTGAAAATCAAATAAACAGGCAGTATAATTATTTGTGTTGTAATGATATAGCTTGTTTACAAAGTGCTTCAAAAGCTATTACAAAATCAGGACTTATTAAGCGAAATGAATTTTATCATGAAAAAGATGACATAAATAACATCAACAAAAATAAATATATTCTGGGTTGGGACAACAGCGAAAAAATTGCAGTTTTAGAAGAAGATATTAAACAATTAAAAGCAAAATTAAAAAGAAAACAAGTAGAAAAAAATGAAATATCCAAGATAATTAAAAATTTAGAAACAGAACAAAAAGCAATTGAGACATTACTTGAAATTTCTAATTTTTCCGAAATAGATTATCAAACAATTGAAAACAAAATATCGGAACTTGAAAAAAAATTAGAAAATTTAAAAACTAATACAGAACTAAAAAACTTAAAAGAAAAATTAGCAGAGTTAAAGACAGAAATCACAGATTTAGAAACAGAAAAAACTAAATTGACAGGACAAATATCAACCGAAGAAGCAAATATAAAAACTGACGAAACTGCAATTAATGATAGTGAAGGTTTGATAAATACAGCAACAAAAGAAGAACAAGAAGAATTTTACCCTTTAATTTATCCACTTATAATAGAGATAGTTAATCAATCAAGCCAAGTTCAGGAAACAAAAAATACGATTGAAAAAAATCTTAAAACGAAGAAAAAGGAAATATCAGAGCCATACAAAACATTACAAGATAATATTGTAGATGCTATGTCAAATTTCAAGCATGAATTTTCTGATGATATGAAGCAAGAAGACTTGCGAAATGAAATAGGATTTTTAGATGATTTTTTAACTTTATATAATAAATTAGAAAGTGAAAATCTTACAGAGCTGAAAGAAAAGTTTGACGAAAAACTAAGAAAACGTTCCGATAGAGTTATAAATGATTTCTGGATGAATTTGGAACGTCAAAAAACAATTATAGAAAATAAAACAGGTAATAAAGGTCGTATCAACGAACTTCTTAAAAGGAGAGAGTATCAAGAAAATAAATCATTTCTGCAAATAATTCCACAAAAAAATAAAGATGAAGAAATTGAAAATTTCATAAAAGAAATAAAATCATGTTTTTATCCAATAGGAGGAAAATACACACCAGAAGAACGACTTAAAAAGAACAAAGAAATATTTGTAAATATAAAATTATTACTCGGAAAATTAGAAAAATACAACTTTCCAGGAGAGCGTTGGGCTAAGAAGGTTACAGACGTAAGAAATTGGTTCACTTTTTCGGCTTCCGAACGTGATATAAATAATCCCAAAATTGAAATAAGACCGCACAGCGGAACAGCAAGCAAATCGGGAGGCGAAACTTTTAAAATAACTTATACAATACTTGCTTCGGCAATTGCAGATGAGTTCGGACTTGTTGGTAAGCAAATAAAAACCAATTCATTACGCTTTGTTGCTGTTGATGAAATGTTTAATAATCTTGGTGTAAAATGGAGTGGATATGTGCTTAATTTATTTGAAGATATGGATTTGCAATTACTGATAGTTTCACCAGACTCGCTTGAAAAAGCTAATATAGCAAAAGACCATATTAAAAATGTGCATTGGACTTACAAGAAAACAATAAATGATGGAAAACGTGAAACAGATAATTCTTATGTTGTTGATATTACTTTTGATAAACTAATTCTTAAAAAATAAATGAGAAAAACAAAAAACATATCTCAACAAGCAGAAAGTAAATATCACTTTTTTTTATGTGCATACATACAAAATGAGTTAGATACATTTTTTCCTTTAATTATTAATAAATTTTCGGAGCGAGCAAGAATAAACGACAGTAGAGAGGAACAAAAACAAAAATTAGAAGAACTTGAAGATAATTCAAAACTAAAATTAGGTTTTGGTTATGACATAAAATGGAAACCAACAATAAATAGCAAAAACAAAGGAGAAGTAACCTTACCTCAAAATATTTATTTTCAAAATACAGATAATTATTTAAAATTTATTAATAAAACATCTGATTTTAAGGAGTTCAAACATATTTATGCACTTGTAATATCAGAAATGCCGCAACTTAAAGAATGGATACTAAAAAATTCATTAGAATTAACGGCTCAAAAAGAAAAATGGATAGATTTATTAAAAATTTGCAAATATTTTTTAGCTAAACATATTCCTGACAATAAATTATATATAAGAGAATTACCGATAGAAATACACACGAAATTTATTGAAGGAGATAAGAAAAACAAAAGTAAAAAACTAATTATCAGTTCATTACTAAATTCGATTTTACCTAAAAATAAAATTAATCAAAAATATACAGGGATTAGTAACCATAATTTTGAGAAGCGTTTCTTTTTAAATTATGATAAAACATTGATACGATTTAGAATACTTGACAAAAACCTGTATATTAATAATTTGTCTGATATTAGCATTTTGCCCAATGAATTTTTCAAATTGAATATTGATTGCGAAAATGTATTGATTGCTGAAAATTTGATGAATGTTTTAACATTTCCCAAAGTGGAAAATTCAATTATAATTTGGGGCAAAGGCAATCGTGTAAATACGATTAAATCAGCAAAATGGCTTGCAGATAAAAAAATATATTACTGGGGAGATATTGATACTTGGGGCTTACATATTTTGTCTTCATTGCGAGAGCATTATAAAAATGCAAAATCCATATTAATGACAAAACGAATATTTGAAAGTCATAAAAAATATGTAGTGCAAGAAGAAAAATCAAATACACAAATACCGAAAAATTTGACTTGTGAAGAAAATATATTATTCAATTTTTTGTTATCATTGGCAAAGGAAAAAAAAGAAAACAGATTAGAACAAGAACATATATTACAAACAGAATTAGAAACTGTTTTGAAACAATTAGAATAAATAAATAAATAAAGCCCTTATCATTTGCTTGGGTGTCAGTGGTTTTTTGCTATTTTTTTTGTGTGCTACGCAAAAAAAAAATAGCAAAAAACCACCGCCAGTAAGCAGTTACCGTTAATTAAAAAAAACATGAGAAAGCCAATAAAAATCGGAAAATATCATTTTTAAAAAAAAAAAGAAGCATTACTATTATAAAGAAATACTTAATTCTTATAAATATAATGAAAGTCTAAATGATAAAGATTTTGATGATTTAATATGGTTGTTAGAATATCATTATTCATTTTTCCATGATGAAAATGAATTACAAAACGAACCGTTTGATGAATTTCATGAAGAACTTGGCTTAACAAAAAATGAATACGAACAAGTTTTGCAACAAAAAAAAGAAGAATATGATGATAACTCAGATACAATTATTGATATAAGAGTTGCCAAAGCTCAATACGGGGTGAAATGCTTTGAAATTGTTTACAAAGAAGATAGTGAATTTACTTCATATATCCAAATTATTAACAGACCAAAACAAAACCCAACAGCAGATTTTAGTATAGCATGTAGAAATGTAATCAGCAAAGATATATACAAAGTGAAAAAACGATATTTTGAGAAACACTCTAAAAAAGGAGAAGTAAAATGTCAAGAAACTGGCATAAAATCAAAATGGACAGAATTAGCAATAGACCACAGACAACCAAATACCTTTTCAGTAATAGTGGATAGATTTATAGAGTTAAAAGAAATTAAAGTAGAAAAAGTTGAATATGAGATAAATAAGGATAATATGCTTATATTTGCAGACAAAACTTATAGTGAAGCTTTTAAACAATATCACAAAGATAAAGCAAATCTTCGCATAGTGAGAAAAGAATGTAATTTAAGCAGGACATATCAAGCTCGCATAAATAGGCAAAAAAAAGATTTAACAATTGAATAATAGAATGTTATTAAATCTAAAAAACAATTTTAAGATACTGTTAATCTCTTAATATCAGCAATATATAATTTGTTGTCCTTATTAATAAGGACAACAAAATACATTTAATAAAATCTTTATAAAAATGAAGGATTTAACAATTTCAGCAATAGACAGACAAAATATTTTAAATAATAAAAATGCAGTAAATGATATTCAAAAATATCTCGGTATTGACGGAATGTTATTTGAAGGAGAATATCGCTATACAAAAAAACAAGTTGCAGAATTCTATCAAATAGACAGTTCAACAATTGAACGGTATTTTTTAAAAAATGAAAATGAACTAAAACATAACGGCTATGTGATTTTTAAAGGAAAAAAACTAAAAGATTTTAAAACACAATTCGGCTGGTTACTTGATGAAGGAACAAAAGCACCACAATTAGGGATTTTTAATTTCAGAGCTTTCCTAAATCTTGGAATGCTTTTATCTGAAAGTAAAAAAGCAAAAGCATTAAGAAGTGCTATTTTAGATATAGTTTTGGACACTTTGAATAAAAAACTTGGTGGAAATACCAAATATATAAATCAAAGAGATGATGAATTTTTCCTTTCAATAATAAAAGAACCAAAATACAGAAAAGAATTTACAAAAGCATTAAAGGACTATTTGTCGATGGGAAATTACAAATATGCCTATTATACAGATAAAATTTATACCGCTATTTTCAAAGAAAAAGCAAATGAATATAAACAAATACTAAAACTTAAAAAAAATGAAAATGTAAGAGATACAATGTATTCCGAAGTTTTAAATCTTATTGCATCTTTTGAAACTGGTTTGGCAAATAAAATGAAAACCGAATTTAAGAAAAAAGGAAATCTAAAATTAATCCCGGATGAATTAGATAACATTTTCACTGAATTTTCAAACGACCCTTTATATAAACCATTATTAGAAAATGCACGAACAAAAATGGCAAGTCGTGATTATGGTTTGCGAGACATAATTCATGCAAATTTAGAAGAATATTTCACTAACAATATCAAATAGGTCAAAAGACCTAAAAAATATAGATAGAAATATCTTTTACATTCTTGTTACCAAGAATATCATATGCAGTAATTTTTATTTTATTTAGACCTTTTGATAAACCTTTTATTAAATTATTAAATACTTTTGTTGCTCTATTATTTATAGAGTATTCTATTCTATCAACTCCTGTATTTATATCAGTTGCTGATAGATATATATTTAAGTACTTAGGATACTTGGGAATATTATTCTCATTTATTTTTTGATAACCAGATGTATTTACACTATAATAAACATTAATTTCGGGTCCTTTTGAGTCAATATAAAATTCAAAATTATCTCTGTTGCTATTACCAACATTATCGTAGCCCAAATAATTAAAACTGTAAAAACCTTCTTTATCAAACTGTATCGGTTTAGAATAGCTAAGTTCATTTGAGTTATTAGCATTATAAGTAATATTTTTCATACCTGACTCATTATCAATAGCTGATAAAATAATTTTTGTTTTTGGACTTAAAAACAATTTGTTGGCAATTGTAATTGTTTTTCCTATATATTTGTGATTTAGTACTGGTGCTGTAATATCAATATATGCAATACTTATACTTTTTCTTCCCTTATTTACTTTACTTTTATTATTTACTTTATCAACAGCATACGATTTTATTTGAATTTTCTTTGAATTTCTTGGCAAATAGAAACTTCCTTTATATTGTTTAAATTCAGAATTATTTAAACTATAATATATTGCTTTAACTCCTGATTTATTATCAATTGCAGTTAATTTGAACTTTGTACGACTTGATGTATATGTTTTTCCGTTTATAAAGAAAAAATCGCCTATTATTTCATCAATTACTATTGGAGGTGTTTTGTCAATATAAAATTTATAGTTTATTAAACCTTCTTTATTATTGGCTATATCATTTGAATAATAGCTTATTGAATGTTCGCCTTCTTTTAATTTATTTAGATAAATCTTGTATTTATATAAAGTTTCAGCTTTATTGTCAATCTTAAAAAGACTATTCTTTACACCTGAATTAAAATCATTAGCTATGATTGTAATTTTTGAACGTATCGAAAAAATATTTTTAATAGAATCACCAATTATTCTGATATTTGATACGGGTGGAATTGTATCGAGTTTAAAATTAAAATTTTTAATATTTTCTATATTACCAACATTATCAATTGAATAATATTGTAACAAAAAATCTTTTACTTCATTAAATGATATTGGAGAATTGTATTTTGCAAAATCTTTTTTGTTTATGGAATAATATATTGTATTTACTCCCGAAACAATATCGTTTGCAGTAATTGATAATTCTGAATTTTTATTTATATATAATTTTTGTTTTGAATTTTTTATTTTCATATTGCTAAATGCAATTTTACTATTAGGAGATTTGCTATCAGCATATATCTCAAACTCAAGATTTCTTTTTGGTTGTACTAATTTTTTAGTTATAGTATCAACAGCTGGTGAAGAATATAAAATATTTTCACCTTCGTTTGCTAAGTATAAAGGGGCAACATTTTTTGATACATTACTTTTAAGCAAATGGGAGTTTTTATCATTTATGTATGATGCTCTGATATACAACGGTAAGCTTTTTTGTACAAAAAACCTACCCTCCGAGTTTATCCACATTCGCTTTTCATGCTTTACTAATTCTTGCGAATGTATATTTATAATCGAAAATATAAATTTAAAGAAAAGTATATATAAAAAAACTTTTTTAATATCCATCTTTTATTTAGGTTTAAATTATTGACTCTATGAGTCTTTTAAGGTCTTCGACCTATTTAATATGGCTTTTGCATTTTTTTAATATTCTAACAATATGCAAATTAACAAAATATAAATGTCGAAAAACTTTTGTTAGACGACTTACAAAGCATAAGCTACATTAAATAGATAAAAAACTTTGAACTTTGCAATATTATACAAATTTTATTCCTATTTATTATTTGTTTTATACTGTTGGCGTGAATATAAAAACTAAAAAATAACACTCAAACATATAGGTAGTTACAACTTGTAGCAAAAAAGATATAAAATAATTTAGTAAATATCATTAATAAATAGTAAAAAAAAAATTATTTTTGCGGTTAAATATAATTTTAATATGAAATTCAAATTATACACTCAAATATATTTTGGTATTATTTTTATACTAATATTACAACTTATGTCTTGCGATAAATATGAAGATAATATACCAAATGTTTATGTGAATATACAAATTAGCTTAGATGATCCTGATTATACGGATTTATCCGCAGTTGGAAACTCTGTATATGTTACAGGAGGAAACAAAGGTATAATAATTTGTAGAATAAGTTACAATGAATTTGTAGCTTTTGACAGAACATGTAGCTACGACCCAAATATAGGACGTGTTGAAACAGATAAAACAGGTATAATAGTGGTTGATAAAGAGTGTGGTTCGCAATTTTCATTATTCTCCGAAGGAAGTGTGTTAAAAGGACCTGCTGCTCAACCATTAAAAAAATATTCAACTAGCTACAATCCAAATACAAATAAATTGTATATTACAAATTGGTAAGAAATGATACAGTTATTCAATGGTTCAATGATATAATTATACAACTGAAAACCAGTAGATTAAAGAAATGCGAAAATGTAAAAAACTTTTGTAAGACTACTTAGTTTTGTATTTACAAGAAGCAGGCATGACCAGAGATTTTAATTTTATGCCTTAATATTTAGTAATTTTGGCTATCCGTCAGAAATTGTACTGTTTTGTTTTTCAAGTAGTTTTAATTATAGAATTAAAGTAAAGATTAGCAAAACTTTGCGTAACTTTGCGGTTAAAAAGCGGTTAACTTAAAACTGGTAGCCGTAATTTTATACACAAGAAGATAAGCAATAAGTAGGTCGATATATAAAAACAACACTTTTGTTTTTTTTATTATGCTGTTTATCAAGCGTAAGCAAAATTGTTAATTATCCATTGTTCATTGTTAATTACTTAAAACAAATTTTTTATATATTATAAAATTTACATTTTAAATTACAACTAATTACACATTGTATATAAATAACATTAAAATAGGTCAAAGACCTTAATAACTTAAATTTATGATGATTATGAAAAACTACAAATTTATTTTTTTAGTATTTTTATTTGGTTTTTATTTAAACGGCGCAGCACAAGATTCAGAATTTAAACCATCTGGTAAAGCTTTTGTGAAAATCTATGCAAACTATCATTCTTCGATTTCTGGTGCTGACAATGAAACAGGTTTTCAACTAACAAGAGTTTATTTTGGATATAAGGCAAAAATGTCAGAAGAATTTTCTCTAAAATTAACACTTGATGCAGGAAATCCTAAGAATGGAAGTAAATTAGAGCAAACAGTGTTCTTGAAAAATGCTTTGGTGAAATATAAAAAAGGTCATTTTTCGGCAAGTTTTGGTTTAGTTGGTTTAACTCAACACAAATATCAAGAAAAACAATGGGCACACAGATATATTGCTAAAACTATTATGGACGAGCATAAAATTAGTACTTCTGCAGATTTGGGTGCTTTGCTTACTTATAAATTTAATGATGCTTTTGAAATAGATGGTTTTGTTAGAAATGGCGAAGGTTACAAAAAATTACAAGCAGATGAAACTTACAAAGTTGGTGGTGGTATAAATATTAAACCAGTAAAAGGGTTATTTATAAGAGCTTATTATGATGCATCGAAAAAAGATGAAATGGAATCGACCTTAGCTACTTATTTATCATACCAAGTAAAAGGCAAATTTTTAGTAGGTGTTGAATATTTTGACAGAAAAAACACCTCGTTTGTTGATGAACAAAATCAAAATGGATTGTCAGCTTTTGCAATGTACAATATTAACAAAAAAATCGAACTATTTGCGAGATATGATAATTTAAGTTCAAATGAAAGAGAAGGAGCAACTGATGCATGGAATATTAAAAAAGACGGAAGTGCAATAATTGGTGGTGTACAATATGCTCCACTAAAAAATGTAAAAATAGCAGTAAATGTACAAGATTGGACTCCTGCTAAATCAAGCTCAGAAAATGAAACATACATTTATCTAAATTTTTTGTATAAATTTTAATCCCTTTTTCTAAAGTTCGTAAGGACAACCTATTGTTAGCCCCGTATGAAGCAAAGCGAAATGCGGGGCATGCAAGTATAATTAACAAGGTCTTAGACCTTTATATATAAAAAATAGGCTACACATCAGAAGTTGGACAGTCTTGTTTTTCAAGTAGTTTTAATCATAGAATTAAAGTGAAGATTAGCAAAACTTTGCGAAACTTTGCGTCAAACTTTGTGTAACTTTGCGATTAAAAAGCGGCTAACTTAAAACTGGTAGCCAAAAAACACATCAAAATATTTTATAGAATTAAATTATAGTATAATGCAAGATATCAAAACATATGATTTTTCGGGAAAAAAAGCAATAGTAAGAGTTGATTTTAATGTTCCTTTAAATGATAAATTTGAAGTAGCAGACGACACTCGAATTAGAGCAGCTTTAGCAACTATTAATCAAATTATAAAAAAAAATGGTTCTGTAATCCTAATGTCGCATCTGGGGAGACCTAAATCGGGATATGAAGAACGGTTTTCCTTAAAACATATTGTAAATCACCTGTCTGAATTATTGGGAAAAGAAGTAAAATTTGCCGATAATTGTATTGGACAGCAAGCCAAAGATATTTCATCAACATTGATTTCTGGTGAAATTTTGTTGCTCGAAAATCTTAGATTTTATAAAGAAGAAAAAAGCGGAGATGAGGATTTTGCAAAAAAACTTTCGGAACTTGCTGATATTTATGTAAATGATGCTTTTGGTACAGCTCACAGAGCGCACGCATCAACAACTGTTATTGCAAAGTTTTTTCCTAATGATAAAATGTTTGGATACCTTATTGAAAATGAGTTAACGAACATTGATAATGTTGTAAAAAATTCAAAAAAACCATTTACAGCAATTATGGGAGGAGCAAAAGTATCAAGCAAAATATCAATAATTAAAGAATTGTTGAAAAAAGTTGATAATTTAATTATTGGTGGAGGAATGACATACACTTTTATTAAAGCACAAGGTGGAAATATCGGCTCTTCACTTGTTGAAGAAAATAAGCTTGATATGGCACTTGAAATTATTGACTTAGCTAAAAAATATAATGTTAATTTACTTCTTCCTATTGATAGTATAAATGCTGATAAGTTTGCTAATGATGCTAATATTGAAGAAACAGAAGTTGGTAATGTTAGCGATAATTGGATAGGTTTAGATATTGGTAATAAAACAATTGAAAAATATATTGAAGTAATAAACAATTCGGCAACAATTCTTTGGAATGGTCCTATGGGAGTTTTCGAAATGTCAAATTTCGAAAAAGGTACAAAAAAAATAGGCGAAGCCATTGCTTTATCTACTCAAAAAGGTGCTTTTAGCTTAGTTGGTGGAGGCGACTCTGTTGCAGCTACTAATAAATATGGTTTAAGCAAAAATGTAAGTTACATTTCGACTGGTGGAGGTGCATTATTAGAATATATGGAAGGTAAAGAACTACCTGGTATAAAAGCGATAAAAAATTAAATAAGGTCTTCGACCTATTTATAGTTGTTTACTAGGGCTACTGTATTAAGACATAAATTGCTTAAGTTTATAAATGTAATAATTTGACAGGA
>JAOZVK010000045.1 GCA_029938185.1 Bacteroidales bacterium
ATTAACAGGATTTACATGTTTAAAATCCTGTTAATCATGTAAATCCTGTCAAATCATTACATTTGTAAACTTAAGCAATTTATGTCTTAATACACTACCCACTTAAAGTTGATACACGTCTACTTGCAACAAGTTGCGTTTTTACCTGACAGTAAGAGAACAACTGGTCAGCGGCAGGTGGAAAACACTAGCCGAGCGCACAGTAAGTAGCCAATACAACTAAAAAAAGTGAACAAACTTTTAGCTTTTAGTTTTTAACTCTTTAGTCTAAAGGCTCAAAGAGTCTAATTATTCTTTTTCAGGTCTTAGTTTTCTAACCTGTATACCTGTTTGCCACATTTCAGAATCTCTTAATTCTTTTAATTCAACTTCTAAATTTTCTCTATAATCATCTTGACTATTAGAGTCTATTGAACGTTGAGCTTCTTCACCTTTTGCTACACTTTTATATAAATCGGTAAAGACTGGTTTCACAGCATCTCTGAATTTGTTTTTCCAATCTAAAGCACCTCTTTGAGCAGTTGTTGAACAATTTGCATACATCCAATCCATACCATTTTCGGCAACAAGTGGCATTAAACTTTGAGTAAGTTCTTCGACAGTCTCATTAAAAGCTTCACTTGGCGAATGTCCATTTTCTCTTAAAACATTATATTGTGCCTCAAAAATTCCTTGTATTGCACCCATAAGCGTACCTCGCTCGCCAGTCAAATCGCTATAAACTTCTTTCTTAAAAGTAGTTTCAAACAAATATCCTGAACCAACGCCAATACCAAGCGAAACAACTCTTTCTTTTGCTCTTCCTGTTGCGTCTTGATGTATTGCATAGCTTGAATTTAATCCACGCCCTTCAAGAAACATTCTTCTTAAACTTGTTCCCGAACCTTTCGGTGCAACCAATATTACATCAACATCTTTTGGTGGAATAATTTCGGTACGTTCGCTATATGTTATACCAAATCCATGAGAAAAATATAATGCTTTGCCTTTTGTTAGATACTTTTTAACAGTTGGCCACACAGCTATTTGTCCTGCATCAGAAAGCAAATATTGAATAATTGTACCTTTTTCGCATGCTTCTTCTATTCCGAAAAGTGTTTCACCTTCGACCCAACCATCGGCTAAAGCTTTATCCCAGGTTTTTGAATTTTTTCTTTGTCCGATAATTACGTTAAAACCATTATCTCTAAGGTTTAAAGCCTGTCCTGGACCTTGTACTCCGTAACCAATTATTGCAATTGTTTCGTTACTTAGAATTTCTTTTGCTTTATCCAAAGGATATTCTTCGCGTGTAACAACATTCTCTACTACACCACCAAAATTTAATTTTGCCATAAGTTAATAATTTGTAGGCTCTTTGAATCTTTTACCTTATTTACGATTAAATAATTTTACTACTATTTATGCATAAATAAACTTTAAGAGCCAATGTATAATTTAATAATTTAATAATTGTATAAACAATAATGAGTACTTTTGCCTACGCCTGATAAACGCTATTGAACAGTTAGAAGATCTTATATCATGCGTAAGCCACATTAAATAGGTCGAAGACCTTAATAATCAAAAGCTTCTTCTTTTTCTTTTAAATGAATATCAAGAGATTTCATAGGTTTTGCCATAGCAACTCTACCCGAACGAATAAATTGAAGAACTCCAAAAGGTTCTAAAGTCTCTAATAGCTCTTGAGTTTCTTCTTTATGACCTGTTTTTTCAATTAAAATATATTCTGGTTCAATGCTTAGTATACGAGCATTATGTAAGCGAACTATTTTTTCTATTCCAACACCTTGTTTTATAGCTTCAATAGGCAATTTATAAAGTGCAATTTCCTGATGTACTATCTCATGTTCTTCATAAACAAAAACCTTGAATACTCCCACAATTTTTTCTAATTGTTTTGCTACTTTTTCAATTAGCTCTCTTGTTGTATTTAGAACTATTGTATAACTATAAACATCTTTTATCTTAGATTCTGATGCAGTTATACTTTTTATATTTAGTTTTCTTCTTGTAAAAACAATTGTTACACTATTCAAAAGTCCAATATTATTTTCGGTTGCTATAATTAATGTGAATAATTTTTCCATTTTATTTTATAAATTTAATTTTTTTTAAAAGATTATTGGCTCTTCGAGCCTTTTTACACTGCTTACGCAAAAATAAATTTGTGCGTAAGCCACATTAAAAAGGTCGAAGACCTTAGACTAAACGTATATTTGAAACTGATTCTCCTGATGGAATCATTGGAAATACATTATCTTCAGGTTCAACAACAAGCTCTAATAAATATGGTCCATCAGAATTTAACATTGTCTTAACAGCTTCTTTTAGATTTTTTCTTTTTTCTATTTTCTTTGCTTCAATTCCATATCCTTTTGCAATTGTAATAAAATCGGGATTTTGCATTGGAGTAAAAGAATATCTTTTATCAAAAAATAAATCTTGCCATTGTCTTACCATTCCAAGAAAACCATTGTTTAGCAATATTATTTTTACATTACAATTATTTTGTTTTATCGTGCTCAATTCCTGAATTGTCATTTGGAAACCACCATCACCAATAAATGCTAATATTCGTTTTTCGGGTTTTGCTATTGCAGCTCCAAATGCAGCCGGCAGACCAAAGCCCATAGTTCCTAATCCTCCTGAGGATATAAAACTATTCGATTTTGAAAACTTATAATATCTTGCAGCAATCATTTGATGCTGACCAACATCGGTTATTACTATAGATTCACCATTAGTTTGCTCCGATATTAAATTTACAACTTCGGACATTCTGATATATTCTGTTTTGGGATATATAGCATCTTTTATTATTGTCTCATATTCTTTGTCATAAAGTTTTTTAAATTCAATCAACCATTCATCAGATGTATTTTTGTTTACCAAAGGAATCAACTTTTCTAAAGCAATTTTTGCATCGGAAACTAATGCAACATCAGCTTTAATATTTTTATTTATTTCGGCAGGATCAATTTCTATATGAATAACTTTTGCATTAACAGCATATCTACTCGTGTCTCCAGTTACTCTATCATCAAACCTCATTCCTAAGGCTATAATCAAATCAGCTTCATTTGTTTTGATATTTGGTGCATAATTACCATGCATACCCAACATACCTACATAAAGAGGATGTTTGCTTGGAAAAGCAGACAATCCCAAAAGTGTTGATGCAACTGGTATGCCTGTTTTGTTTACAAAAATTTCGAGTTCTTTTTGTGCTCCTGATATTAATACTCCTTGACCTACAAGCAATAATGGCTTTTTAGCATTATTAATTAAATTTGCAGCTTCTCTGATTTTTTCAATATCAACTTTGGGATATGGGTAATAACTCGAAACTTTTGTTACTTTTTTATATACAAAATCAAGTGTTTGTATTTGAGCATCTTTTGTAATATCAAGCAAAACTGGTCCAGGGCGACCTGTGTGTGCGATATAAAATGCTTTGGCTATTGCTTCAGGAATTTCCTCTGGTTTTGTAATTTGATAATTCCACTTTGTTACAGGCATTGAAATTCCCACAACATCGGTTTCTTGAAATGCATCAAAACCTAATAAACTTGATACTACTTGACCTGTAATGCAAACAATTGGAGTTGAATCAACCATTGCATTTGCAAGTCCGGTTATAAGGTTTGTCGCTCCAGGTCCAGATGTAGCGAACACCACTCCTACTTTTCCCGATATTTTTGAATAACTTTCGGCTGCATGAGCAGCTCCTTGTTCGTGTCGTGGTAATATATGATTTAACCTGTCAGTATAATCATAAAGAGCATCATAAATTGGCATATTGGCACCTCCTGGATAACCAAAAATTGTATCTACATTCTCTTCAATTAGCGAAAGTATTACAGCCTTTGCACCGCTAACTGTTTGAACAACATTCTTTTTCATAGATTCTATTTCTTTTGTTTGTGTATTCATAACTATCAATTTTAATTATAGAACAAGGTTTTTGACCTAATTTAATACTGTTATATACTTTAAATTGTACAATTATTCAATTATTCAATGATTCAATGGTACAATGATTCAATGATTCAATGATTCAATGATTCAATGATTCAATGATTCAATGATACAATGATACAATGATTCAATGATACAATGATTCAATTATTCAATACTTTGATTAGTAATTGATAACAGTTTGTTAATGTTAAAATTAGAACCGTTTAGAGTACATATGTACTATTAATCAAAAATAAATTCATGCGTAAATAAGCTTTTAACTTATTCAACAACTCTTACAGCACCTTTGTCAGCCGAGGCAACATTCATTGCATATACTCTAAGTGCTTTAGAAACTGTTCTTTTTCTATTTGGCTTAAATGCATTTAGTCCTTTATTTTTTTCAATATTTTTTCTTTTCTCAAGTTCGTTGTTTGATATTACAACATTAATTTTTCTGTTTGGTATATCTATTTCAATAGTGTCGCCATCAACTACCAAAGCAATATCGCCACCCGAAGCAGCTTCGGGAGATACATGTCCAATTGATAAACCTGATGTTCCTCCCGAAAAACGACCATCAGTTATCAATGCACAATCTTTGTCTAACTTTATAGATTTAAGGTAGGACGTTGGATATAACATTTCTTGCATTCCTGGTCCCCCCTTAGGTCCTTCATATGTTATAATTACTACATCGCCTTTTTTAATATTATTATTTATAATCGCATTTACAGCATCGTCTTGCGAATTAAAAACTTTTGCTTTTCCTCTGAAAAAATATATTGATTTGTCTACACCTGCTGTTTTAACAATACAGCCGTTCTTGGCAATGTTTCCATACAGTACAGCCAATCCACCATCTTTATTATAAGCATTTTCAACACTTCTAATACAACCATTTGCTCTATCCAAATCAAGCTTTTTGTATTCTTTTTGTTGCGATGCTATTATTAAATTTCTTCCAGCAGCAGCCGATGCACTTTTTGAATTAGTAAAAGCTTTTTCGCATGCCGAATTTCTTTTTACATCATATTTATCAATTGCTTCCCGAAGGCTCGAAAAGTCAATTCGACTAACCGATGTATCCAATAGTTCTGCTTTGTCAAGTTCGCCCATTATCGAAAGTATACCTCCTGCTTTATTAACATCTTCGACATGATAGTGCGAACTTGGTGCTACTTTGCAAATATTCGGAACTTTTCTTGACAAGTTATCAATATCTTTCATTGTAAAATCAACTCCAGCCTCGTTTGCAACAGCAAGCAAGTGTAGAACAGTATTTGTTGAGCCACCCATTGCAATATCCAAGGACATTGCATTTAGAAAAGCCTGTTTTGTTGTTATATTTTTAGGTAATACAGATAAATTACCTTCGTAGTAATATTTATTTGTAATCTCAACAATCATACTTGCAGCATCTTCAATAAGTTTCATTCTATTTTTATGAGTTGCCACAATTGTACCATTTCCGGGCAATGATAAGCCAAGAGCTTCGGTTAAGCAATTCATTGAGTTTGCTGTAAACATGCCTGAACATGAGCCACATGTTGGACAAGCCTCTTGTTCGATTTTTTTTAGCTTTTCGTCCGATACTGTTTTATCGGCAGCTAATATCATAGCATCAATTAAGTCATATTTTTTGTTATCAACAATTCCGGCTTCCATTGGACCTCCCGACACAAAAACACTTGGTATATTTAAACGCATTGCTCCCATCAACATTCCTGGTGTTACTTTGTCGCAATTGCTTATGCAGATTAGTGCATCTGCTTTGTGTGCATTGCACATATATTCTACACTATCGGCAATTAATTCTCTTGACGGTAGAGAATAGAGCATTCCACTGTGTCCCATTGCTATACCATCATCAATTGCTATGGTATTAAATTCGGCAGCAAAATAACCATGACTTTCAATAATTGATTTTACTTTTTGTCCAACTTCGTGTAAATGAGCATGTCCTGGTACAAATTGTGTAAATGAATTTGCAATTGCAATAATTGGTTTGCCAAATTGTTCTTCTTTAACACCATTTGCTCTCCATAAACTTCTTGCTCCGGCCATTCTTCGACCTTGAAATGTTGTGTTACTTCTTAGTGGTATAGTCATTTGCAATTGTTTTAAGGTCTTTGACCTATTAATCCTATTAGAAACATATTATTAAGGTCTTCGACCTATTTAATGTGGTTTACGCATTTTTATAAATTACTATCATATAGCTAATTGTACAAAAACTAATACTGAATTTTTTTTGTAAGACTACTTAACTAATATTTTAACTTAATCTTTTTTTTTAAAATTTTAATGCGCAAGCAAGGTAAAAAGGCTCGAAGAGCCAAAAAAAAGCGTCATTCCGATAAAAGAATGACGCTCAAAATATTAATAACTTTTATACATCATTCTTATTCAATAATTCTATTTAGAATATTGATAATAAATATTGATAAAATGACAGAAAAAAGCTTCATATAATTGTATTTTTATATTTTTTAACGGTGTAAAGTTACATTATTTTAATTTTAAATTCCAAATTTTTATTTTTAAAAAAGCATATTTTTTTTTGTTCCAATTAGGATATACAATATAAAATACTTGTTATCAATAATATTTAGATAATGATATTTTGTTAAATTTATTTTAGTTCGAAAAACTTTTTTTTATTAGTACTCTCTTATAACTGTAAATTTTGATTACATATTATAGAATTGAGATAGTGTTTTATAAGTTTTACATTTGGCTCTTAAAGTTTCTTTAAGGTCTTTTCGACCTATTTAATATGGCTTGCGCATTCTTACAAATAGCTATCATACAATTAATTGTGCGAAAACAAATACCGAAAATTTTTTGTAAGGCTACATTACTTACACATTTTATTAACATTCAGATAATATGTAATTAAAAGTCCGATGGGACGAACTATTGTTAACTAACAATATGAAATTTAACAAAATGTAAATGTCGAAAAACTTTTGTTAGACTAGTTATTTTCGATCTTAAAACTTTTATCAATCAATCTTTTGAAAAACCAAGCCATTAAAATCGCTTGGAATATCGGGTAATGTTAATATATTACTTTTATTATAGCTTCTATCAAAAATATAAAATGAAAAAGTTAAAGTATCCGTTTCGATTAATGTTATTGGTAAATCAAATTGTATATCAATATCTGCTTTTAAGTATGAGTTTTTTACAGGAAGTTCAATGTAGGGTATTCTAAATACTAATGGTGAATTTAGTTCTACTAAACTATAGACACCATCTTTTTTTTCATATAATTTTAAAAATAAATTATAATTTGTACTATCAATGGGTGGAATTTCTGATAAATTCGGTTGTTTTAAACCTACATCTCCGTCTCCATCAACAACATAAAATGTTAATAAACATTTAGTTTCTATATTACCTAATTTATCTTCCTCGTCTACTACTACACATTGTTTTAACTCTATTTCAGGTATAACAGGGTATTCTTCTTTTTTTTGACATGATGTAAGTACAACAATAAAAATAATATTAACTAAAAATACAATTCCATATAACTTAGGTTTCATAAGCAAAAATTTTATTTTTATAATAATTTAAGGTCTTTGACCTATTTAATATGGCTTACGCAAAAAATATCCAAAAGGCTCGAAGAGCCTATTTTTTTCTCAAAAATATTTGTATTGGAACTCCTGTAAAATTAAAGTTTTCTCTTAGTCTGTTTTCTAAATAACGTCTATAAGGTTCTTTTACATATTGGGGCAAGTTACAAAAAAAAGCAAAACTAGGTGTTTGTGATTTTAGTTGTGTTACATACTTTATTTTTACAATCTTACCTTTTACTACTGGTGGCGAATAATTTTCAATAAGTTCGAGCATTATATTATTTAGTTTTGAAGTCGGTATTTTTCTTTTTCTATTGTTATAAACTTCAATAGCTATTTCAAGAGCTTTGAAAATACGTTGCTTTGTTAGTGCCGAAACAAAAACAATAGGAATATCCTGAAATGGTGAAAATTTTTCTTTTATTTTATTTGAAAAATCAAGAGCAGTTTTGGTATCTTTTTCTATCAAATCCCATTTATTAACAAGAACAACCAAGCCTTTTTTATTTTTTTGAATAACTTGAAATACATTTACATCCTGCGATTCTATACCTATTTCGGCATCAATTAACAAAAAACAAACATCAGATGTTTCTATTGCTCGTATTGAACGCATTGTTGAATAAAATTCAATATCTTCTTTAACTTTTCCTTTTTTTCTTAGCCCTGCTGTATCAATTAAAGTAAAATCGTGTCCAAATTTTTTGTATCTTGTTTGTATAGTGTCTCTTGTTGTTCCCGAAATTGGTGTTACAATATTTCTTTCTGCCCCAACCAAAGCATTTAAAAACGATGATTTACCAACATTTGGTCTTCCTACGATTGCATATTTTGGTATTCTATCCTCGTCATCGTCTTCATTTGGTTTCTGCGAAAAATTTTCAACAAGATCATCAAGCAATTCACCAGTACCACTTCCACTTATTGACGATATAGGATATATTTCGCCTAAACCTAATCCGTAAAATTCGCTAGCTTGATATATCAATGCCGAGTTATCAACTTTGTTTACAACCAACAGAACTTTTTTTCCATTTTTTCTAAGCATTTTAGCAACAGAATTGTCCAAATCTGTAATTCCGCTAATTACATCTACCACAAAAAGAATAACATCTGATTCATCAATTGCAAGATTTACTTGCTTTCTGATTTCTTCTTCAAAGATATCACTCGAATTAGTAATTAATCCCCCTGTGTCAATTAATGAAAAATCTTTTCCATTCCAATCAGATTTTCCATAATGTCTATCTCTTGTAACTCCACTCGACTCGTGTATTATTGCTTTCCTTGTCTGTGTTAATCTATTGAACAATGTTGATTTACCAACATTAGGACGACCCACTATTGCAACTATACTCATTTTTTTTATATTATTTATTTAAATATTAATTGTTCTTAAAGATTTTGGCTCCCCACACAAAGTTGGGTAATAAATTACTGTCAGTGTGGCTTAAAGCCTCGCCGACAATTTATACGCAATTAAAGTCTTCGACCTATTTAATGTGGCTTACGCATTTTGTTAATACTTTAATAATGTGTAACTTAAAAAGATGCAAGTACCGAAAAACTTTTGTAAGACTACTTTATATGCGTAAGCAACATTATACTCTAAACGGTTATAGTTTTAACATTAACAAACTGTTATCAATTATTAATCAAAGTATTGTATCATTGTATCATTGAATAATTGTACAATTTAAAGTATAAAAAGGTCGAAGACCTTAATTGTATCCAAAAATATTTAGTTTATTAGTTTTGTCTCTCCAATCTTTATTTACTTTAACATATAGTTCAAGATATACTTTTTTCTCAAAAAATTTCTCAATATCTTTTCTGGCTTCTGTGCCAACTTTTTTCAAAGCCTTTCCTTTGTTACCTATAATTATTCCTTTTTGACTATCTCTCATAACATGAATAACACCACGTATTTTTATTATATCAGAAAAATCTTTGAAGGATTCAACCTCAATTTCAACCGAATATGGTATTTCTTTGTCATAGTATAATAATATTTTCTCTCTAATTATTTCAGATACAAAAAAACGTTCGCTTTTGTCGGTGAGTTGGTCTTTTGGAAAATATGGTGGAGATAGTGGAAGAAGTTCAATAATTCTATTTAATAAATTTTCAATATTAAAATTTTGTGTTGCTGATGTTGGAAATATTTCAGCACTTGGCAGCTCTTTTTTCCAGATTGATGCAAGTTTCTCCAATTTTTCTTGATCACTTAAATCTATTTTGTTTATTACTAACAAAATTTTAGTATTACTATTTCTAACATTTTCTAAAAAAATTTTGTTTTTATCAAATTTTTCTAAAACATCAGTAACATACAAAATAATATCAGCATCAGAAACAGCAGACTTCGAATAGTTTAACATTGATTCTTGCAGCTTATAATTAGGCTTTATAACTCCAGGAGTATCAGAATATACAATCTGAAAATTGTCGCCATTTACAATACCCATTATTCTATGACGCGTTGTTTGTGATTTTGATGTAATTATTGAAATTCGTTCGCCTACCAGCGAATTCATTATTGTTGATTTACCAACATTTGGATTTCCTATAATGTTTACAAAACCAGCTTTATGATTATCCATATTTAAATTAATTAATAAGTATCCTATACTTTAAAAGGTTCAATTATTCAATGATACAATTATACAATTATTCAATGATACAATTATTCAATGATACAATGATATTGAATAATAATATATATACTCTAAATGGTTATCGTTTTAATATTAACAAACTGTTATCAATTATTAATCAAATTATTGTACCATTTAAAGTATAAAGATTTAATAAAAGTAAAATTTTTAACCGATATTTAGTATAACAAATATTTTTTCGTATTCTTTTCGTCCAATTAGTTATATGACAATAGTTTACAAAAAAGTGTAAGTCTCATTAAAATATGTCGAAAACTTTATTTATTATTTCATTTTTTTTAATTGTACAACTTGTATTTTATTAAGGTTAAGGTCTTCGACCTATTTAATGTTGCTTACGCAAGATATATAATAAACGGTATTTCAAAAAGTAAGCTCTATACTAAATAGGTAAAAACTTTTGTATGGGTGCTTAGTTTACTGATTAATTGTTAGTGTCTAATATTATTAAACAGCTTGAAGACCTTAATATTTTGCAAAGGTATAATTTTATGAATTTATTCCGTAAATATTTATCTTTTTTTTATATTTGCGTCCTAATAAATTAATAAATATGAAAAGTTTGGCTACCAGTTTTAAGTTAGATGCTTTTAACCACAAAGTTCTATAAAAGTTCACTTTAATTTTACGATTATAATTACCTAAATATCAATATTATAACATTTTATATGGGTAACTAAAATGCCTAAGCCATATTTAATGAAATAAGGTCTTCGACCTATTTAATGAGGCTTACGCATTCTTATAAACAGTTGTTATTTAATTAATTGTGCAAAAACAAATGTCGAAAAACTTTTGTAAGACTACTTACTTTTTATACACAATAAGTAAAATCTTTTGTATGCTTACTAAGTAATTAACAATGAACAATGGATAATTAACAATTTTGCTTACGCTTGATAAACAGCATAATAAAAAAAACAAAAGTGTTGTTTTTATATATAGACCTACTTAACAATAAGTTATAAAAATAATGAATAATTTAAATCTTACTGAAAAAGAAAAACATACATTTAAAATACACATTATATATAGTATTCTTGATGGAATTATTATAGGTGTTTTTGCTTTAAACGAATTTGTATTAATAAAGAGTTTAAAAGGAACCAATTATCAAATTGGATTTTTGTTTCAGTTTTCAATAATTGTAATGATTCTTTCTATTTTTTTTAATGAAATATTAAAAAGAACCCAAAATAAAGTTAAGCTTATAAAAATACTTACAATAATTACAAGATTACCTTTATTGGCTTTACTTTTTTTTCCACACAATACCGAATCTAATAATCTTTTTTATCAAGGACTTTTTCTTTTTATATTTCTAATATATTCTCTTGCAGTACCTATTATTTCTCCCACAATTAATTTATTTTTGAAAAATAGTTATTCACAAGAAAATTTTGGAAAATTATATGGTTATGCAACAACAGCAAGTAAAATTGTTATGCTTGTAAGCACTTTTTTGTTTGGTATATTGCTAGATATAAACAATTATTTATATACATATACATATCCTTTTATAGCGGTAATAAGTATAATTTCAATTTATTACCTATTAAAAATTGATTATAAAGACAAGTCAAATATAGTTCTAAGCAAAAACTATTGGCATGCAGTAATAGATTCTTTTTCAAATATGTATAAAGTTTTGAAAAACAACAAGCCATATTTACATTTCGAAATCGGATTTATGTTCTATGGTTTAGCATGGATGATTAGTGCAGCAGTTATAGCAATATTTCTTGATAAAGCATTGCAGCTAAATTACTCAAGTATTGCATTTTATAAAAATAGTTACAATACTATTGCTATTTTTTTACTTCCTTTTTTTGGTAAACTGATAGGAAAAATTGATCCTCGAAAATTTGCAGCTATAACTTTTTCTGCATTGCTTCTTTTTTTATTTTTTATGGGATTAACCGAATATGTACCATATTATTTTAATATTTTTGGACTTAAAATTTACTACACACTAATAATTTCATATATTTTTTATGGAGTATTTACAGCAACAATGAGTTTACTTTGGTTTATTGGTTCTGCTTATTTTTGTAAAGACAAAGAAGCAGGTTTTTATCAATCAATACACTTAACATTAACAGGCTTGCGTGGTTCGGTTGCACCAATATTTGGTGTGTTTTTTTATAATATTTTTGATTTCTCGGGTGTTTTTGGATTAGGAATTTTTTCTTTACTATTGGCAATAGTGTTAATGGTTTGGTCAATGAAATACAACAATAAAGTTTAAGGTCATCGACCTATTTAATGTGGCTTATGTGTTTTTATAAGTTGCTATCATATAGTTAATTATATAAAAACAAGTAAAAATGGTTAATTATTATTTGTGATTTGCTTTATCTCAACCATTGAAATGAATAATTATAGTACAATAAATCTTATATTTATATTTTTAGGAAGCTTAGTGTTACTTTTTATTGTGGCACCACTTCTTGGAATGTTTCTATCAACATCATATATTGATATAGTTGATACAGCGAAAGATGTAGAAGTACAGAATAGTATTTGGCTAACCCTGTATACATCTTTTATTGCTACTTTTACTTTTGCAATATTGGCAATTCCTTTAGCTTATATATTGGCAAGAAATGATTTTTGGGCAAAAAGATTAGTTCTTGGAATTATTGATTTACCAATTGTAATACCACACTCGGCAGCAGGAATTGCAATATTGGGTTTTATAACAAGAGATACTGTGGTAGGAAAAACTGCATCACATTTTGGTATTGATTTGGTTGGACATCCAATTGGCATATCTTTGGCTATGGCATTTGTAAGTATTCCGTATTTACTAAATGCTGCTAAAGACGGTTTTGTAGGAGTTCCCGATAGACTCGAAAAAGCAGCTCTAAATCTTGGAGCATCACCAATAAGAGTTTTTTTTACAATATCTTTGCCTTTGGCTTGGCGAAATATTTTATCGGGTATGATTCTGATGTTTGCCAGAGGAATGAGTGAGTTTGGAGCTGTTGTAATTGTGGCATATCATCCTATGATTACACCTGTTCAGATATATGAAAGATTTGGAGCTTTTGGTTTAAAATACGCTCGTCCAGTAGCTGTAATATTTATTGTAGTTTGTTTACTGTTTTTTATTGCACTACGAATGCTTTCTAATGAAAGGAGGAAATGATGTTAGAAGTAAAAGATATATCTAAAACATATAATGGGTTTTGTTTACAAAATATTAAATTTTCAGTAAATAAAGGTGATTATTTTATAATACTTGGAGAATCGGGAGCTGGAAAATCAATAATTCTCGAAATTATTGCAGGTTTAGTTAAGCCAGATAAAGGACATATTATACTTGATTCTGAAAATATCACACAACAAAGCATACAAAAACGTCAAATGGGATTAGTATTTCAGGATTATGCTGTATTTCCACATAAAACTGTTTTTCAAAATATTGCATACCCTTTGTATAGTTTAATCAAAGAAAAAAAATCTTTCAATCTGATTAAACAATATGTTATAAAACAGAGACGAATTAAAAATGAAGTTATTAGGCTTGCCACAGAAATGAGTATTGAGCATTTATTATATCGTTATCCCAATACATTATCGGGTGGAGAACTTCAGCGTGTGGCTCTTGCAAGAACATTAGCACTAAAACCTAAATGTTTGTTGCTTGACGAACCACTTTCGTCTTTAGATGTGCAACTTCGCGATGAATTAAGAAGCTTGTTGCGTAAAATAAATAAAAATGGACAAACAATTATTCATGTAACACACGAATATAAAGAAGCTATTACATTGGCTAATAAAATTGGGATAATTAATAAAGGCAAAATTATTCAAACTGGTACTACTAAAGAAGTTTTTCACAATCCTAAATCAAAGTTTGTTGCTAATTTTACAGGCATAAAAAATTTTTACAATGCCCAAATAATATCATCAAATAAAATATTGCTCGAAAATAAAGTAGAAATTGTAAGCAATAATACAACAGGAAACAAAGGGTTTGTAATGTTAAGAGCTGAGGATATTATAATATCACTCAAAAGAATAGAATCTAGTCTTACAAATAATTTATACGGAAAAATCATTGAAATGATACCAAGTATGAAAGGAGTTGAACTTATTATAGATGTAAAAATAAAAATAGCTGCTATTATTACTTCTCAATCAGTAGATAAATTAAATATTGAGGAAGGAAAAAATGTATGGCTTAGTTTTAAAGCAACCGCAATAAATTATATTGATGGGAGTTAAAAACTAGGCTACACGTATAGTATTGGACATTATTTTATTTTTTGACAGGATTTACAGGATTAACAGGATTGATTTTTATCCTGTTACGAAACACCTGATAAACAAGACTGTCCAACTTCTGACGGGTAGCCAAAAACTATAAGTTAAAAGCTAAAAACCTTTGGTTATTGCCAAGAAAAAAAGTATTCTTAAAAACACCAGAATATTGTTAACTTTGTGACATATTCTTCCAAGCAATAAATGAATCAGTTTACAACTATGTAAAAATTATTAAATAAGGAATCGTTAAAAAATAACTTTCCGATTTCTTTTTTGTAAGATACTTATATTTAGGTGTAAACCAATTCGTAATTCATAATTTATTACTTCCTAAGTATTGTAAAAATTACTGTATTCTTACAACTCTAAATCCAAAGTTAAAATTAGTGTAGTATGGATATGGACCATCACGTGTAGATGTTTTGCACATTTCATCAACATAATACCAAGAGCCGCCTCTAATAACTACAAATAAACTTTTGGAAGCTCCTTTAGGGTTTCTTTGTATTCCACTTTTGTATTTTCCATATTTATCTAAGCACCATTCCCATGCATTGCCACTCATGTCATAAATTCCAAGTTCGTTGGGTGTTAGATTACCTACTGGTCTTGGTCCTTTTTCGTGGGTAGTTTCATCGTACCATGCTACTTTGTTAATATTATTACTTCCACTGTATTTATACCCTTTGCCTTTATTACCTCCTTTAGCTGCATATTCCCATTGTGCTTCTGTTGGTAATGTATAATTTTTCCCAGTTTTTTTTGATAGCCACTTACAATATGATATAGCATTATTCCACGAAACATTTACAATAGGATGTTTATTATTCCAAACCCATTTTTTAGCGTCTTCATGTTCTTCATACCATTGGTCATTTGGGTTTCGGGGAAACCTTCGACCTGTTGCTTTACAAAACTTTCTATACTGTCCTACTGTAACCTCATACTTTCCAATATAAAAGTCACTTAATATAACTGTGTGTACAGGTCGTTCGTTTTTATCGCCACTATTGCTACCCATTGTAAAAGCCCCTCCTTTAACAAAAACCATTATTGGTTCAACTTGGGCAGTTAGTTTTGTCGAAAAACCACTTATTAAAAATAATAGGATAATTAAAGATTTATTTTTTTTTGTCATTATAATACTTATACAATAAGTGAAAATGAATAAATAAGTTATTCCAAGATGCGCCGTTTTTTAGTTATTTTACAATTCAAAAAAATCGCTAATAGTGAATTATTTAAGAATTTTTTGATGCAGTAAAGTAGCGTAACAAACAAGTAAATTGGTTTAAGTTACTTTTGACATTTCACTAAACTTAAATTGATTAATTTATTTATTTATTATCAACTTATGGATAATTAATAGAATATTATTATTATTTTGAACGAACAATTCGAAAACCATAGTTGAAGTTAGTGAAACCAGGCTTTGGTCCGTCTCTATCGGCTATTCTTGCAAGAGCTGCTCTATAATGCCACGAGCCACCTCGAAGTACTCTATATATAGTTGGAGCTGCACCTTTTGGATTTTCTTTTGGACTATATTTGTAATAATTTGCAGCATAAAAATCATTACACCATTCCCAAACATTTCCACTCATATCATATATTCCAAGTTCATTCGGAGCCTTTGTTCCAACATCATATGGTCTTGCCAAAGAAGTTGTTATATCATACCATGCAACATCTTTTATATTATCACTACCAGCATAAATATAATTTTTACTTTCGTTTCCTCCTCTGGCTGCAAATTCCCATTCTGCTTCAGTTGGTAGTCGGTAACCATTTTTTGAAAAATCACATTTTGTATTTTCACCATCAATGGTATAGCATTTTTGTAAGCCATTTTTTTCGCTTAACCAGTTACAATACTTCACTGCATCATACCATGAAACTTTTTGCATGGGATGCTTGTCTTTCCAACCCCACCATTTATATGTTCCTAAAGTCGATGGGTAGTAAATCTTTGTTTCCTGATGTTCAGCAAACCAAGCCGAATCTGGTGGACTAGGCATATCTTTTTTATTATTATCTTTAATATACTCTTTATATTGCTTAACTGTTACCTCGTATTTACCAATATAAAAACTGTTTAGACTAACCTTGTGTTGTGGTAATTCATCTTCAAACTCTTTTCCTTTAATAATGTCTTTTTTATCACGTCCCATCTTAAATGTATCTCCTTCAACAAAAATCATTTCTGGTTTTAATTGTCCATAAAGGATAGTCATGCTATAACTTAGCAGAATTATGGTTATGAAAATTAATCTTTTTTTCATGCATCTATAATTTTATAATTAATACTATTATAACTAATTAAATAACATCATCTTTTTTTATTATTACAACTTAGGAGAATTAAACTTATAAAACAGTATTTTATCATAATATTAAAAAAAATTATAAAATAAAAATATTAAAAATCTTTTATTTATGGCTGATTATGTATTATAATATAATAATTAAATTTTATCTCAATATATAAACATTATTCAATTGTTGAAATGTTTTGTAAAGTGTTTATAATATTATGATTTTGTTTTATTACTCCTTTTTTTTACTAAAACAAATTATTTCTTGATTTTATTTTAAATGTTACAAAACTAACATATTAAATTTAAGAATGTAAATATTATAAAATATTTTTAATTTACAAAATATGTTTTTTTTGCTTTTCTAATAATATGAATACAAATTTAATGCCTATTTTACTAAAAGTATAATTAATGAAAATAAATACATGTATATTCTAAATATTATCAATTGTTTAACTATAAATTACTAATTTGTTTATATTTGTTATATATAAAAAATAATTTTGATGACATGGCTGTTTTTTTTTATAAGATATTTTATTTAAACGCTGTTATTTTAAATTCTGTTCTTCTATTTAGCGATCTACCTTTCTCTGTTTTGTTATTAGCAATAGGCAGTGAGTATCCATAACCTTTATAGCTTAAGCGTTCTTTTGGTATTTTATGTTTAATTAAATACTGAATTACAGCTCTTGCTCTATTATTTGATAATTTGATATTATATTCTTTGCTACCAACATTATCGGTATGTCCACCTATTTCTATTTTAATTTTTCTATTTAAAAACAAAAATCTTATTAGTTTTTTTAGTTCCGCTTCTGATTTTTGTTTTAGAATATACGAATCAGTTTCAAAAAAAATATTCTTTAAAATAACTCTACTTCCAATTTTTATTGCTTGGAGTGGAACATTTAGTATAAACGGTTTTGATGAATTTTTAATATTTTTTAATGAAAAATTTTCTGAATAAAATAAATACCCAGTTTTAGAAACGTTTAAAGCATAGTTTTTATTTTTCAATAAACAAGTAATAAATTCTCCGGTTTTTTTATTTGAGTATGATTTAACTATTATTTTGTCTTTATCTATATCTATTAATTCAATTTTTGATACAAGTTTCTTTTTTGTTTCTTTGTCATAAACAATTCCTTTTACATATGTAACTGGTTTTGGACGTATTTTATCGTATAACTTAAATGTATATAAATCAATACCCATAGCATCTTTTCTATTTGATGCATATATTCCTAATTCTCCTCTTGCATTGACAATCATAGCCAACTCTTCTTTATATGTATTTATAGGGTAACCTAAATTTAGTGGTTTTGTCCAATATTTATTTTTTTTTCTTGAAATAAAAAGGTCTGTTTTGCCCATTCCTAACCATCCATCAGATGAAAAATAAAATGTTTCGTTGTCTGGATGTATAAATGGAGAGGTTTCATTTCCTTTTGTATTTATACTGTCGCCTAAATTAACAGGAACACTCCAAACTCCTTTTAATGATAAGGTACTTTTCCAAATATCTTTGTTTCCTTTTCCTTTTTTCCTATTACTTACAAAATATAATGTTTTCCCGTCAGAAGAAATTGATGGTTGCGATTCCCATGCCGATGAATTAATTGGAGGTCCTATATTACGAGGTTTTGTCCAAGCATTACCAATTTTTCGTGAATAGTACAAATCACAACTACCATAACCATCTTTTCTGTTGCATGCTGTAAATATAAGTAATTGACCATCTGGCGATATTGATTGAGCACCTTCATTGTTTGCAGTATTCATTGGTGCACCGATATTAACAGATTTTGTCCACATTCCATTTTTTTTCTTCGATACATAAAAATCTTCTTGCATTCGTTTTATATTTCCATTTAATGGAATTCTAACTGTCATGTACAGTGTTTGTTCATCAATTGTTAAACTTGGCCAATAATCATTATATTTACTGTTTACTTTTTTTCCCATATTTTGGGGATTGAATGGTACTTTGCTTTTTAATGCTTCAATTGCAAAATTACAATTTTTTAATTTTTTATTAACTTCTTTAATATATATTTTATTTAGTTTTGGATATTCTAAAAACTTAGTATAATGTATTTTCGCATCATGATATTTACCAATTGATAATTCGGCATTTGCTAATAAGTAA
>JAOZVK010000046.1 GCA_029938185.1 Bacteroidales bacterium
ATGGAAAAAGGGAAGAGTGAAAGAAATTTTGAAATTGCTAAAAGAATGAAATTAAGAAACAGACCTATTGATGAAATTATGGAATTCACAGGACTTTCAAAAGACCAAATTAATTAAATCTGATAAATGAAATTTAGTGTTTTCTGTATTCATAGAAGTCATCTTATATTAATTTGCATTTTAATTAGGAGACTCGAATAAATAAAATGCAAATATATTAAATTATTTTGTTATTTTACAATTCAAAAAAAGTCGCAAATAGTAAACCATTTAAGACCTTTTTTTGAAGTAGTAAAATGGCAAAATAATGACAAAGAATTGTATTTTATTTTTTCGAGTCCCCTTAGTGTTTGATTCAGAATGTCCGATTTCTTCGTTGTTGTTCAATTTTTCAAATCCTCGAATACCTTAGTATGCTGCGGTTTTAAAATTTCACACGCCTCGAACTCGAACACTCTGAATCAAACACTTGACTTTATGGATGCACACTAATTAACCATACAAAAGTTTTCGGTATTTGATATCGTACAATTAGTTATATGACAATAGTTTATAAAAATACAAAAGCCACATTAAATATGTCGAAAACCTTAATCAAGATTTATGAGTGTCCTTTAATCAAAACATAATATTCAACTGAAAATTACCTATATGAATTGTTTTTTTATCGTTTGCATATCTTCCCGAATAATAGAAAATTAAATTCATATACTTGTTGATTTTTTTATTAATATTTAATGACCAAATATAGTTATCGCCTGCTATAAGTCCCTTTAACATTGCATATGATACTGGAGTATTTTGAGTTTCATTGTATTTTATTTTGGTATAACTGATGTTAAATATAAAAGCAATTTTATTAACAATATTATACTCAAGATTAGTATTGGCTTCATATGATTGCAAAAATTCGCTTCCTTGTGTATTTTGCTTTTCTTTATACTTAAAAAACACTTCTGTTTTAAGATAAAAATCATTTTTATAAATAATACTTAATTTGTTTGAGATGCTGTTTATATTGTAATTTCTGAGAGCAAAATATTCTGATTCATAGAACAAACCAGCAATATTATAAGTATAATTCAGTTGTAAGTCTTTTAACAATTGCCAGCCTAATTTCAGTTCATTATCTTCAAGTTTTTTTATATCAGTTCCGTTTACAAGTAAGTTTTTATTAAAATTTTGTTTATAAATATAATTAAATTTCAACTTCTTTGATATTTTATATATTAAAATATTTGTAATATTTGAATTTAGTATTGTGCTTGAATTATTATCAAATTGTAAAAATATTTTATTGAACGATTTATTATTTAGATGATATAAAAAACGATTTGTAAACTTAGATATAAAATTTTTTATTCCTTTTTTTTTTCGCCATTTTGCTTTTGGATTTAGATAAAATGACTGACTAAAATTGTTTGAAAAAACTTTAATATAATCATTAGTAGGAATATTAATTTTTATATAATTTGCTTCATCTGCAAAGTTAGCAATTTCAAATTCTTCTTTTTCCATTATTTTATTACTGTTATAATCAACCCATTTATAAATCCCTTTTCCTTGTTCGAGTTCAATATATGTAAAATCTTTTTTTGCCTCCATACCCGATGAAATCTTGTAAAATCCACTCAAATTAAAAACCTTATTTTTAGAATTTACAGAATAAGAAAGTCCACTAATCAGATTATCAATATTTTTAAGATTTTGATTTGAACTTGTATCAACTATATCTAATTTTCGATAATTGAAAGTTATATTCAATGATTTATTTGTTTTAATTAATAAAATTTCTGCATTTATATTATCAGATTTCGAAGCCAAACTAAGATTATTATTAATAGGTAAATAGTTTAATTGGTGATAATAGTTTAAATTAAATTTCATTGTAGAATCTTTTGATTTTTCTACAAAAGCTCCCCATTTGTAGTTTCTAAAACTATTGACTGCTATACTATCATTCTGATTCAGATACCAATAATTTGATTCAGACTTTTTGAAAACAGCAAGCTTGTAACTTTTTATTATTTTAGAAAATTCCAATTCATAAACAATAAATCGGGTTTTATATTTATCGCTACCAGTATTTAAAATACTTCCACTAAAATCAATATCAAAACCAGATTTATTAAAATTACTAGTTAACGAATTTTTTATTGCTTTATAATTACTTTTAATAATTAGAGATTCGTTTTTGAAATTAATATAAAAATTACTTTTCTTTTTTAAATATAAATTCAGTGCAATAATATGCTCGTCATTAGCAATATCTAAATTTTGTAAATTCCAATCTCTTTCAAATTCAACACTTTTTATTTCATCAAAATAGGAAAAATTGTTGCTGATATATGTATAATCAAGTTCCGATTTTATAAACAATTTATTAGTGTCGGAACTAAAAATTTTAATTAAGTTTGTTTTGAGCGAATAAGCAACATTATCCGATGAATTTTTCGTTGAATAAGTATTAATATCATAATTACTTAAAGCAAATTCAAAAAAGCCTTTTGTTTTATCTGACAAATTAAATTCTGTACCTATTGTAAACATTTGCTTTTTTTCGGGTGCATACAGTTTTGCAATTGGCTCATAGTCACCTTGCGAAATACCATTTTGTGGAGCAACCCATTTGTATACTCTACCGTATATATTATTATTATTCAACACATAGTTTCCATTATTTGAACCAACATAACTAAAACTAAGTTCATAAACTTCATTTTTATTGTTTGTAGCCACTATAAAAACAGTATCATAAATAATACTGTTTACAATTGTATCATTCAGATTATAAAGAACTTTAGTATTAGTATATTCAACTTTATCAGCTTTATTTACAAATGCTAAATGCAAACTATCACCAATTGCCGATAGTAGTTGCTTATCGCTATCGCTTTGTTCAATATATGAATTTTGTTTGCTATCATGCTCATATATAGTATTTAACCAAAATTTCGCATTTTTTGTTTCAACTACATTTGAGTTATGTAGTTTTATTTTTGAATATTTTCTTTCGGAATATTCAAATTCAGCAATAATTCTGTTATTACTCGTTATAATTTGCTTATTAGTAAATGTGATTTCACCTGTATTATAGTTAATAATATAGTCATTCTCCCCTCCCCTATTTATTTGTTTTCCATCAATATATATTTTCTCGCTACCCGATAATATTATAATATAATTTTGTTTATCGGTTAAACTCAATAAATATGGACCTTGATTTCCCTCAACAGCCTTAATTTCTATTTTTTTGTATTTTCCTTTTGCAATTGCTGTACTTATTTTTGTTTTTAAACTATAGTTTTCTTTTTTGTGTAAATATTCAAAATCGAAACCCCTTGATTTCATATTTATATTCATAAAATAGCCAATTGGCTTTTTTATAACAAAATCGCCAGCAGTTAACGAAAAATTCGTACCCCTTAATTTAATATACACTTTGTCAAATTCTTTTATTTGCATAGTCCCGCCATCTTCCTGAATTGGTATATTTTCATCGGACAAAACAGCATCTATTGATATTTTATCATTTATCTTTCCCGACAGTTTAAGGTTTAAGTTTGAATTTACGGTCAAGTCTTGATTATTGCCCATAATCATTGCTCTATTTATATTACCCGATTTTTTTATATTTTTGTTTCCAAGAATGTCAATCTTTTTTTTAGATTTTTTATTTATAGTTATCTTTTCCAGCTCTTTCCATTTCAATATTATAGAATCGTTTTTATGTGAATAAGGTTTCATAAAATTAAATGGAAATACCCTAAACGAAACACTTATTTTTGAAATATTTAGCGAATCAACTATATTTTTATTTAAAATCAAAGTTGAATTACTGAAATCTATTTCATAATTTTTATGGTCAATTATTTTATTATTCACCTTTATAATTAATGAACTTGGAACAATACTTTTTTTTGATAATTTTATACTATCATCATTAATAGTAATCACCGAGTCTCTAAATACTTGAAAATTCTGTGAACTAAGATTAATAAAAAAAGTAATGGATAATATTAAAATTAATATTTTTTTCAATTCCTTTGACTTATCAAGCCTTTTTCTATTAGGTGTAAACCAATTCGTAATTTATAATTCGTCATTTCCTTAGGTCGAATTTTACTTCTGTCCTTCCACAAAACTATTAATTTTTTCTTTACAAGCTTGTTCTGTGAGTTCTTTTAGTTTTTCCACTCTCAGGGCAATACACTCTAATTTTTTCTTAGTAATTTTATAATATTTTTTGTAGCGAGCATCAACATATGCTTTTCGTAATAAAGTAAAATGATGTTTTTCTTTTTGGGTTTGCAAAGGAAATATTTTCTTAAATTCTAAATTTAGAGTAGAAGCTATTTTACCAAGCTCTTCCAAATCATGGGTTTTGTGTTTATAAGCAGTAAAAACTAAGCTTAGGGTATGATAATAGCATTCTGTAGCTTGGTGTAATAGAAAAGCTGCAATTTTATTCTCTCCATCTTTGACTGCGTATTCAAATTGTTTTAAAAAGCCATTTGCACTTTCAAACAATTCTTTAAAATCTTCTTCTGCAAGTTTTTTTATTTCATCAAAACTAAGTTTTCTTTTACGTGTAAGTTGTTTTCTTTTAGATGAAAATATTCTTTTGCTTTAATGGCTACACGTATAGTATTGGATATTATTTTGTTTTTTGACAGGATTTACAGGATTGATTTTTATCCTGTTACGAAAGACCTGATAAACATGACTGTCCTACTTCTGACAGGTAGCCGCTTTAATTATTGTATATTAATTATGATATAAAACTGTATTAAAAAAAAAGCATTGGCTCTTTCGAGCCTAAACTTTCTGTATTACATCATTGGATACTTCAAAAAATTCCTTTTTAAATTTTCTAATTTGTGGAATAAGTTTTAGAATTTCTTTATTTTTCTTGAAATCAGTTGGACTCATATTACTAAAAAAGTTTAGTAATTTATCAGCTAACATATCAAATTTTTGTAATGGCATTAACAAACTTGTATCAAAGCTATGTGGGTCAGACATATTATCATCTAATTTGCGTAAAAATTCAACAAACTCAATTTTTAAATTCAAAGCTTCGGATAAAAGCATAATTTTATCTTTTGTAATTTTTTTATTTTTCCATTTTTTAGTAATTTCTTTTTCAGCTTTAGAAAAAGCTTTACTAAAATTATTAGCTTGTTTACTATTTGCAAAAGGATATGGTATTTTATGAATTATAGATAAAATTTCATCAGTATCAATACTGTTTGTTTTTAATAATTGTTCAATCATTTTCGATCTAATGAAATCTTCAGTATAACTGCTACCAATCTCTGCTAATATACCTTCTAAATCTTTAGCAACACCTGGTTCGGGCAAATTACCATCAAGAACCTCATCCCATGTATCTTGATATAAATCAAACCCTTTTTTATTTAAAAAAGCAGTACCATTCTCTTCACTAAAATCAATATTTTCGCTATTTACTAAAAATGTACCAATTGAAGTACCTGGATTATCAATGGTTTCCTGTTTGCACAAAATAAAAGCATAAAACAAACATGTATTAACTGGCAATATCTTATAATCATCAAGCATTTCTAATATTGCATTTTCCAATTGATTATCCTTATTTTTTATTAAAAAAGAGTTTGTGTTTAATTCATGTTTTGATATTTTTTCAATTTGATAAATTCCTTTATCATAATCAATTATGGAGCATAGAATTTGGTCTGATTTTGTAAACTGTTCTTCTTCCATCCATTTTTCCAATTGAAAAACGGGTATATCAACAATTCCTTTATCAATATCAATATTTAAATTCTCTATAACCTCAAAATGAAGCGATATATACACGTATAAATCTTTGATATATCGTCTTTCAATTTTCATATCAATATTATTTCCTGCTTTGTTTCGTAATACTATATCTTTGGTATCAACAAAAATATTTCCGTATGGAATCATTCTGTGTCCAACAATTAATTCTTTGAGACCAAACTCTTCCTCTGTCAGTACAATTTTAAATTTAGTATCTGGAAATAGTGTTTTTGAACTGGCAAGAGTATTATCGTCAAGTAAGCAATAATGTGAAGGAATATTATCATAAAAATAATCATTTATATACTCTTCAATTGTACTATTTTTTGTTCTTGTTTTAACACGTTTTTTTATCTCTATCGTTAATTCGTCTATATCTTCAATTTCGTGGTTTTCTATAAAAATATCTCTTATGGCATTATTTATTCTTTTTCTTCTCATATTGTTTTAATATTAAATATTTAAAAATATCTTATTTCATATTTATATCCCTGTTCAACAAGAAACATTTGTCTATTGATACTAAAATCTTGCTCGGTTGTACCTTGCGAAACCAATGAATAAAAATGTGAGCGTTTTTTCTTTGGTCGCAAAATACGCCCAAGTCTTTGAGCTTCTTCTTGTCGCGAACCGTATGTACCCGAAACTTGAATTAGTACACTGGCATCAGGTAGGTCTACTGCAAAATTTGCAACTTTTGACACAACCAGTATACTTAGTTCTCCGTTTCTGAATTTATTATATAGTACCTCACGTTCTGCATTTTTAGTTTTACCTGTAATTATAGGAAGCTTCAGCTCTTTTGCAATTTTTTCTATTTGTCTAATAAATTGACCAATTACCAATATTTTATCATCTGAATGATTATTAATCAATTCTTTAACTAATTTTACTTTTGTAGGATTTTCGGCAGCGATACGAAATTTCCCACGTTTATTCGAAAGTGCGTAATCCATTTCTATTCCCTTATCCATCTGAATACGATATTCTGTACAATAGGCTTCGGCAATAAATCCTTTATTTTCCAAAACTTTCCATGGTACATCATATCGTTTTGGTCCAATGAGTGCAAAAACTTCATCTTCTTTACCATCTTCGCGAACTAAGGTTGCGGTAAGCCCCATTCTACGTTTTGCTTGTATATCAACTGTTGCACGAAAAACAGGAGCAGGCAACATGTGTACCTCATCGTAAAGAATCAAGCCCCAGTTTTGAAGTGTAAACAAATCAAGATTATGAAACTTAGCATCTCTATTTTTTCTATAAGTAAGCATCTGATATGTAGTGATTGTTATTGGTTTAATAACTTTACTTAAACCGGTGAACTCTCCAATATCATCAGGATTAATATCTGTTTTAGAAATCAATTCATTGCGCCATTGGTGAACAGAAACATTATTGGTCGAAATAATTAATGTTTGGTTTGAAACTCGTGCAATTGTAGCCAAACCAATAATTGTTTTTCCCGAACCACACGGTAACACAATTATACCATTACCACCAGTTTCGCGTCCCGAATGATAAAATGCCTCAACAGCTTCTTTTTGATAATCACGTAGGTTAAAAATATTATCATCTCTGTCAATCTCAAGTAATTTAAGATTAAAATCATCACCTTTAGTAAAACCACAAAGGTCTTTTACAGGATAAGCTATTTTAACTAAATCATGTTTTATATTTCCTCTATCCTTAATATCAATAAGTAAGCCCTTACTTGTAGTTCCACGCCAATATTTTGTTACTGTTTCTTCGTGCAGCAAACGGTCGAGTATTATATTTGACTTTACTTCGAGAAGTAACATAGAATTTTTGTATGGACGTAAAATTAATTTTCCATAGACGGAATACCAATCGCGCAAGTCTGCCAAAACATTTTGAGGTATATCATAGCGCGAATACTTTTTTAAACCATCAAATATTTCATCAATTTCAATCTCCAATGCTGCCGCATTCCAAAGCGATAATGGTGTTATTCGATATGTATGAATAAATTCGGGAGATTTTTCAAGTTCTGCAAAAGCAGCTAAAAAATCACGACAATCAGTATATTTGGGGTGTTTTACTTCAACCATCAAAGTGTGGTCGCTTTGTACTATTAGAGGCATTTTTATAGTTATTTGTAATTTAAAATACTAATATGTAGTTAATTATGTGTTTTACGTAAGCAATATTAAATAGGTCGAAGACCTTAATGTTTTATTGAAACAGTATATTTAGTTTTTAATTGCTTTACAATTGCATCAACTCTTTTTTCTAATTTTTTATTAAAACTAATGGTTAGTTTTGCATCATCGTAATTTTCAATCAATTTATCATTTACACATTTCAGTAGCAATTCTTTATAAAATACTTTGTTATTAATTTTATAAAAAACATAAGTATCTGCCGAAATACCAACTTTTTCTTTTATTGAGGCTTTTTTAGTAGTTCTAGCTACTTTAACAAAAACAGTTTTTGCTACTTTGGGTAATGTTTTGAATTTATCGTCACTGTGAGATATTGATATTGGTGCCTTACCTGTCTTCAATAAATTGTTATATAAAGTTGTTGCATTTTTTATCAATGAAAGGTTTTTATCTATTGCATATTTTAAATCTGTTTTATTACTATTTTTGTCATTGTTTTCAAAAAGGTTAAATCCAGAATAAAGAACAAATTTTTCGGTTTGTTTTATCCATTCATTTAGTTCAACTTTTACATTATTAGGAATTATATTTGATACAACTTGCTCAAGTTCTTTTACTATGTTAAGCTTTTCGTTATCAGCATGTCCTTTTATGATTTTTTTCTTGTCTAAATGTAAGACCAAATGAGGTTGTTCTGTAACAATATTACATAAATAAATAAATTTATTTGCAATAGACATTGGATAAACCGAGGATTCTATTATCAAATCAAAATTTGGTTGTAACGTTATTTTGATATTATAATTTTTATTATAATAATTTTTTAAAGATTGATTAATTTTAAAAGCTTTTAGTTTATTTGTCAAAGGATACTTTTTAGTACTAAAATCCTTGTCATAAGCCACATCAACAAAGCCCATAATTAGCGGAATATACTCAAGAAAGCGTTCAATCCATAGTCCTTCAGCTCTTTCAAAAGCATCTGGGTCTTTTTCGTTTATTAATATGTCTGCATTATGTTTATTAACATCTTTAGCCATAACTTCGCAAATTCCTGCATAGCGTTCTTTGTCGTCCCACCTATCTCGCTTTATTTTTTTGGGAATAAGAAAATAAGGATTTGTAAATTTCACATATTTTACAAGAGATTTTGTTGAATACCATTCGCCTGCAGGTAATTGATTCAATAAACTTAGCATAAATTTACGCCCTTTGTCAAATTCAATATATTTTGTTACACCTCTATTATTCCAACCACTAAATCTATCTAAACGAGAATGGTACTGTACTTTTTTAAATTCATTATTATAATTATTGTAAATAGAAATAATTTTATTCAACAAAATATTATCTTGCTCATATAGTGATTGCTTATAATATTGGTTTAACTTATTAGATTTCACAACAATATAATTATCAGGAAATGAAGGTTCTCTACTTGAGTATCCCATATATTCGCCTTCAATACTATAATCAATAAGATCTAATTCATATGCCAAGTTGTCAATAAAATTAATATAAAGAGACTTACCATCGTTTTTCACTTCTTCAATAATATCTTTGTAGGCAAATAATTTGGCTATTCTTCGTAAGTCTGTTTTAGGTATATTATTGTCGCGATGAGTACGTTTAACATCATAGTCATCGCAGTATTCTATAAAATTAATAAAGTCTTTACGTAAATTATATTGGCAACTTACTATATCTAAGTTATTTATTTCGTTTTTTTCGAGTTTTATATCTATCATAACGAATTAGTATTACAAAAATTCATATTTTTGGCTCTTCGAGCCTTTTAATGTTGCTTACGCCTTAATAGTTCTATTGTGGCTGGTTGTCAGGTAATTAAAAAATAGATTTTATGAGGCATTTTTTAGTTTACTGAGATAAGTCTATATTATTACTTTGATAACATGCCCAGAACGTTTAAGCATTGTTTCTATATCTTTTCTATTATTAATAGGAAAAGCATAATGATTGTCGTTTAGTTTTACAAGTTGGTTTGGGGAAGTAAATTTTTTTTCCAACATTATTCTTATTGACAAATCATCAACTTTAGCTACATATAAATTGCGGTGTATTATTCGTTTTCCGTACAATCTTTTATGGTCGCTTATAACTTTGTTAAATGCAGGAAATTTTTTGCATATATCCATAAAGACTTCATCGTTTTTCAACTTAGTTATACAGCTATTTATCAGCGTTATAGATGGTGATACAAAGTACTTACCACCTTTAAAATTAAAAATTGATGATAGCGATAGAACTTCGGCAGCAACAAAAGGCAATTTTTTTATATTCAAAGCTATTCCATCAATATTATCTGTTAAATATTCGTCAGGGGATAGAAACTCATAATCTGAATGGTATACTGTAGCATATAATTTATTATCGACTGGATGTTTTTTAAGTACACCACACTTGTATGCAACATCGCAAACAGCTTTTCCGGTTAATTTAACATTCGAATTATTTGCAAATAAAATATTCACAATAGTATCAATTTCCGAAATATTAAACCATGTATTTTTTTTTATTTTTTTAAAAAAAGACAAAAAAACCTTATTAAAAAATAAGAACTCAGCACTAATTATTGTACTATTATTTTTCTTTTTAAGCATACGCTCAAATAAATTATCTCTAAGATTATAAACAGAAAAATAACTTGCTCCTTGCTTTAATACTCCACTACTTTGAGAAAGACTATTATTTAATACCCTCAAAAAATCTTTTTTTAGTAATTCATAATCTATAGTTCCCTTAATTTTTTCATTTGTTATTAAGCTAATAGGGTTAATATATTCTAAAAATTCATCTGGAAGATAAAAATACGTTTGTTCTAACTTCGATTTTGCATTATAGTTTGAAACAAAAACAGGAAGAAGTATTCCTTTACGAATCAAGTTATTTATAACTTTTTTATGTAAATCTTTATAATTCTGATTAAATGTATTATAGTATGATTCTTCAAAATTTTCATCATAAATATTTATAAAAAAACGAACATCTGGAATTTTATCTATTATGTGTATAATAAATAATGCAATAATTTCTTTTTTGGACAAACTTTTTAATACTTTTTCAAGTCCGGTATTTAGCAAAATATAATGAGATAGTAGTTTTGGGTCAGCGTTTACAGAGTTGGGAAAACCTCTATTTTTACATATTTGTTTAATATCAGATTTTGTGAGATATAAATAAGCATTTTCAACAATTTTATTTTTGTTTGTTTCTGTTAATTTTTTTGAACTAAAATAACTTAATTGCATAATATAAAATTTAAGGTCTTCGATCTATTTAATATTGCTTACGTATTCTATTAATATTCTAATAGCATGTAATTAAACCCAAAATAAATGTCGAAAGACTTTAGTAAGATTACTTATCTGAATTATGAGCACTTCCTAAAAATTCAATTTCTGTGTTACTATAGAAATAATAATTTTAGAAATGCATTTATTTATAAAAAACAAAGGTAGTATTTTTAGCCTTTGTATTCAAAATTTTTCAGTAAGCAAATGTCTAAAATAGTGATAATTTGATGAAATTATTAATAAAAACTAAAAAAATTGTAACTTTGTGGTAATATAAAAATAAGGCTACACGTATGGTATTGGACATTATTTTATTTTTTGACAGGATTGATTTTTATCCTGTTACGAAATACTTGATAAACAAGACTGTCCAACTTCTGATGGGTAAGCTAAAAATAACAACTAAAAAAAAAGTATTATGATACTAAAATTTAATAGAAAAATAATATTTGTAATAATTATTGTAATATTATCAGCAAATTATAACTGCATTACACCAATTAAAGTTATTAAGAAAAAAAAAGAAAAATTTAATAATAGAAAAGTTGCAATAAAAGGTAGGGTGATAAGCGTAGTCGATCTAAATGATATTAATACTTTTACAATAAAGGACAGAACTGGTTTTATAACAGTTGTAACAAAAAATTATTTACCAAAAAGAGGGGAAACCATTAAGGTAAAAGGAGTTGTAAAAGACAAATATAGGTATTCTCGAAACATTATGTTAGTGATAGTTGAAAAAAAAATTAAATACAAACAAAGAGGAAGACTACGAATTGAAACAAAAACAGGAAACAGAATAAAAAACAAAAATAATTAAAATCTATACGTATAGTTTTAGAAATTAAAAACTAAAATGGCTATCCGTCAGAAGTTGTACTGTCTTGTTGCTCAATTAGTTCTAATCATAGAATTAAAGTAAAGATTAGCGAAACTTTGTGTCAAACTTTGTGTAAAACTTTGTGTAAAACTTTGTGTAACTTTGCGGTTAAAAAAGTGGCTAACTTAAAACTGGTAGCCACTAAAAGTTTAGTCTCATCTTTTATTTGTAATATCATTTTAAGTACTATTACAAAAGTTTTTTGACATTTACTTATTTATAATACTCTGATTAGATTATCTTTATATTAATGCGTAAGCAACTATAAATAGGTCGGAAATCTTAAATAAAATAAAAAACTAAAATATAATACCTTAGCAATAGTTTTTGTTGTAAAAAAACTATATATTAGTGCAAATTAGGTCGAAGACCTTATAATATCAATAATATTTATAATAAAATTTTTTCAATGAATAATTTAAATAAATTATCCGCACTTGAGAGAACTAAAATTATTAAAAAAATTTGCTCTCAAAAGTTAGATTTATTAGTAATAGGAGGAGGCATAACAGGTGTAGGTATTGCTCTTGATGCAGCATCAAGAGGAGTAAATACTGGACTTATCGAAAAACTTGATTTTGCATCAGGCACAAGTAGCCGTTCGACAAAATTGGTTCATGGAGGATTGCGTTATTTGGAACATCTTGAACTTGGACTTGTGTATGAAGTAGGACGCGAAAGAGAAATTGTTCACAATAATGCGGCACATATTGTAACTCCCGAAAAAATGATTCTTCCTATAATTAAAGGTGGGACACTAGGAGAATTTACAACATCTATGGCTTTGTATGTATACGATTTTTTGGCTGGAGTAAAAAAAGAAGAACACAGAGTAATGTTGAGCCGAGACGAAACTGTGAAAAAAGAACCATTAGTTGATAGCGACTTATTAAAAGGTGGCGCATTATATTATGAATATAAAACCGATGATTCTAGATTAACAATAGAAGTAGCCAAAAAAGCAAGCGAATTTGGAGCTTTATTGGCAAACTATGTAAAAGCAGATTCTTTTATTTACGAAAACAACAAAGTTATTGGTATTAATGCATCTGATAAAATTACAGGTGAAAAATACAAAATATATGCTAAATATATTGTGAATGCAACTGGACCTTGGGTTGATAAAATCCGTGAAAAAGACAATTCGCTTAAAGGAAAAAGAATACATCATACAAAAGGTATTCATATAGTTATATCAAAAGAGAACTTTCCATTACAACATGCTATATATTTTGATGTTGGCGATAACAGAATGATTTTTGCAATTCCAAGATTTGATATTGTTTATATTGGAACTACCGACACTAGCTACCATGATGCACTTGAAGAACCGGATATTAAAAAATCGGATATTGAATATTTGCTTAAAGCTATAAACCGTATTGCACCAACTGCAAAACTCGAAACTACTGATGTCGAATCAGCATGGGCAGGTCTTAGACCATTAATTCATGAAGATGGTAAAGCTCCATCAGAATTATCAAGAAAAGATGAAGTATTCTATTCTGATACAGGATTAATATCAATAGCTGGTGGAAAACTTACAGGTTACAGAATGATGTCTAAAAATATCGTTGATATTGTAACAAAAAAAATGGAAAAAACCGAAAATAGAGAATTTGTCGAATGTGTTACCAAAAACATGAGATTGTCGGGTGGTGAATTTCCATTTTATCCCGAAAATATAAAACTAAAAGAATATGCTGATGCTAAATATGATGAAGCTAAACAGACTGGTATTTCAGTAAAAAAATTCTATGAATTATTTTATAGATATGGAACTAATGTTGAACTGCTTACAAACAAAGCATTCGATTATTTCAACATAGTTAGAGATACTGATATTGCTTGGATAAAAGCTGAAGTATGGTATTTGGTAAACAATGAAATGGTTACTAATTTGGCTGATTTCTTTATACGTAGAACTGGTATGATTCATTTCTATATCAAACAAATACCTGATATGCTCGAATTGGTATCTAATGAACTTGCCGATTTACTGGAATGGACACCAGAGCAAAAAACAGCTTATATTGAAGAGTTTAATGCAGACCTAAAACATGCTACTATTTTTAAATAGGTCTTCGAGGTCTTCGACCTTTTTAATGAGGTCTTCGACCTTTTTAATGGGCTTACGCATGATTATAATTAATTGATTTATTATTATTGCATTCCCCGTATTTCGCTTTGCTTCATACGGGGCTAACAATAGGTCGTCCTTATGGACTTTTGATTGCACAGTTTGACCAAAAAAATTCTGTGGTTAAAACTATAATACAAAAACACTAACTAAACAAAAGAACATTTTAGGAACTAATAAAAAACTTAAATAAACTATTTTTGCTCATATTTTTATAAGCCCAGTTCTACAGCTCTGAAAATTACTAACTGAAGACTTTAAAGTAATTCAAAAAGCTCATAATTTTGTTTTATTATAGCTTTTGACATAAGCTTTTGTGACACAAATTTAATAGCATTTTCAGACCATATTTTATACTCCTCAGTATTCATGTCAATTGCATAATTTAATACTTTAATAAACTCATTGCTATTTTGTAACGAAATATCCCAACCAATTTTTAATTGTTCAAGTTTTTGCCAAGGTGTTTGTTTGCTAATTATTACAGGGCAGCCACTTGCTAATGCTTCGATTATTACATGTCCATAATTTTCGTGCATAGTAGGAAGAAGCATAAAATGATAATTTGATATTGTCTTTTGAATTTCGTAAAATGGTATTGCTCCTAAATAATTTATTTTAACATTAGTATTAATATTTTTTATTAGAGTTTTGCACTCGTTCCAATATTCATTTTCTTCAATAGGTCCAATAATATCGAAAATTACTTTCTTATCAATTTTATTTAAAAGCTCAATAGCAAATAATAAATTTTTCTTTTTTGATATTCTCGATAAGAAAAAAAAACGAGTTGCTGAATTTGTTTTGTCAGGTTTTTCAATTGGTTTTGTGTTTAATATTGAGATATTTTGAACTATCTTTATTCTAGTGTTTTTTCCAAATTGGTCTATAATTTCAGCCTGTTCATTTGTAGATGAAGCCTGCCAGTATATTTTTCGGTATATTCCAAAAAATCTTGTAATAAATATATAAAGTTTCTTTTTTCTACTTTTAATTTCCAAAGCTCCTTTACCAAGCATACCTCTTGGTGCAAGAATTATTTTAGTATTTCTAAAAAATAACTTTGTTAATAATATTGGTAATATTGTAAAATAAGGTGAAAATAAACTATTTAAATATATTTTATTATATTTTTTATTTTTGATTAATTTATAAATTGCATATATCGAAATGTTTTTTTTATCAAAATAAAAGATTCTTATATTGTTTTTGCTTATCCATTTGTTAGTTACAATATTTTTGTAACTGTCGTTATTTCCATAATCAACATTGGTAGTTATAATATCAAAATTAAATTGTTTTTTTAATGATTCAACAATATTTGCAACTGAGCGTATTGGTCCACCTGCCTTATATCCGGGAAGATACCATTGTGTAAATACAAGTATATCTTTTTTCATTTTATATTTCATTTTTATTTAACCAATTTTCGAGTACTATCAAATGCCATATTCTTGACCATGTAATATATCTATCGTTTTTTAAAAATTTTTTCCAAAGATTTATTATTTCATTTTTGTTAAAATATTCTCTTTCCGACAAATTTTTTATACTTGTATTAGAAAACTCAAAAAGTTCGTTTTTCAACCAATATTCCCATGGGAAAACAAAACCCATTTTTTTTCTATATATAATTTCATTTGGTAATAAATTTTCAAATGAATCAACCAATAATTTTTTTGGTGTATGCGGATATTTATATTTATCAGGTAGCGACAATACATATTCAACTAAATTATGGTCTAAAAAAGGAACTCTAAGTTCCAAAGTATTTGCCATACTCATTTGGTCAGTGTCTCTTAAAAGAATATTTTGCAAATATGTAACAATTTCCGAAATAGATATTTTACTTATAATTGGTAGTTGTCTAAAGTGTTTATCATCGTTTAATTTTTCTATTATATGATTAAGATTATTTTTATTACTGTAGTCATTTGCTAATATCTTTTTCAAATGATTTTGTTCAATCACCTCTCTACTAATTGGATAATAATCAAGATTATTCCACGATTTTAAGGATATTATTTTAGATATTTTATTTGAAGCAATTGATGGTTTTACTTTTTTTATAGTCTTACCAATTAATTTTCTTAAACTTAATGGTATTTTTAAAAAATTTGCATATTTATTTAATAAAACTGCTCTTTTAAAAATATCATATCCTGCAAATAATTCATCAGCACCCAATCCTGATAAAACTACAGATAAACCAGCATCTTTTACGAATTTTGAAATAATATAAGTATTAATACCATCGCCACTTGGAAAATCCATCGAATTTAAAGCTATTGGTATTTGATTTAATAAATCATCAGGTTTTAATTTTATTTCATTATGCTCGGTTTTATATTTTTTTGCTATAATATCAGCATATTTCGATTCATTGTATTTATTTTCATCAAAAGTAATTGTAAATGTTTTTACTCTTTGCTCTGAAAAACGGCTCATTAAAGCAACTATTATACTTGAATCAATTCCTCCTGATAAAAATGCACCTATTGGAACATCAGAAATAAGGCGTTCTTTTACTGCATTTTCTAATAAATTCTTTACTTTGTTTTTAGTTTCAAAATATGAATTTTCAGTTTGATTATAGTTTTTGTCTGAAATGTTCCAATACTTTTTTATTTTATACTCATTTTTGTTTAGCTCAATATAATGTCCGGGCATAAGTATCCTAATATCTTTAACAAAAGAGTTTGGAGCATATACAGTTTGATATGATAAGTAATTCGTAAGTGAATTGAAATCTAATTCAATATTTAATAATTTACTGTTTATTAATGCTCTTATTTCAGAAGCAAATATAAATTTTGATTTGTTATAATAAATATATAATGGTTTTATACCCAGTCTGTCACGTGCAATAAATAAATGTTTTTTTAAATTATCCCAAATAGCAAAAGCAAACATTCCGTTTAAGTTTGTAAGGCAGTCTTTTCCCCATTTAATATAAGCAGCCAAAACAACCTCTGAGTCAGTATTCGATTTGAAATTATATTCCTTTATCTGACTTTTTAATTCATTAAAATTATATATTTCGCCATTGAAAACTAAAACATATCTTTTATCATTTGAAATCATAGGTTGTTTAGCAGCAAATGATAAATCAATTATAGAAAGCCTAGTATGTCCTAAAGCAATATTATTGTTAATATATATACCTTTCCCATCTTTTCCACGATGAGATAAATAACTGTTTATTAATGAAATATTATCTTTTGAATTAACAATATTATCAGTATCAAATATTCCGCATATACCACACATGAATTATAAATTATTTATTATATTATTAAAATTCGCCATAAATTTTTTTATACCAAAAGTGTTTATAACATTTTTTTGCAACTGTTTTTTATACACTATGTTGCTTTGTTCTTTTGAATATATAATTGATTTTATTGCATTAAAAATTTCATCTTTATTATGTGGATTTACTAATGTTCCAAGTTTTCCGTTACACAATGCATCTTTGCTGCCATCAACATTACCAGCTATAACAGGAATTCCACAAGCCATAGCTTCAATAAATACAATACCAAAACCTTCATTGATTGAAGGCATTACAAATAAATCGGCTAATAAATAGTGTTTTTCTAATTCATTTTCTGGAATAAATCCAGTAAAAATAATGTTATTATTTATATTATTTTGTTTTATTATATTATCTAAACGTTGTTTTTCAATTTTATCATACTTGCCCACTATTAAGTAAACAATATTTGGATATATTTTGGATAATTTAGGCATAATTTCAATTATTTTATCGTATCCTTTGTAAGCTTCATTGGCAGACATTCTATTGACTGACAAAATAATTTTATTCTCAATATTTAGATTATATCTGTTTAGTATTTCTGATGGTTTATCAAAATCCTCTACAAATTGAAAAAAAGGGTCTAATGTGTTATGAAAAATTTTTATTTTATTTTCATCAAGTTTATGCAGTTCCATTATTTTATTTTTTGTGTGACTGCTTACAGTTAGCACTATATCGGATTTTATTAAAGCTTTTGTTTTAATATAATTTAGCCTGTTCCAAACCTCTATCCCGTGTGCAATTGTAATTATTTTAACTGAAGGTTTTAGTAATTTAACTATAAAAGTTATTATAGATATATTGATATGCCCAATAATTAATATATCAGTAAAAAAAGCTAATCTTATAATATTTAAAACAAACCTAATTTTACTGCCATTAAAACCTTTAAAAGAAGAGTTTTTTAAATATTTATTTTCGTAATTTTTATCATAAAGCGAAACAATTTGAGCATGTTTATATAAACTGTCAATAGTATAAATAAGAGCTTTGTTAAATTTTTCAATTCCACCATATTGAGAAAATGCTGTCAGGTAAGCAAATGTGATTTTCTTTGTTGGGTTTTGGATTTTTGTTTTTAGCAAATTAAAAAAATTTTTCATATAAATCTTCTAAGGTCTTCGACCTATTTAATGTGGCTTTCGCATTTTTATAAATTACTATCATATAGCCAATTGTACAAAAAAAAATGCCGAAAAACTTTTGTAAAACTACTTATTTAAGGTCTTTGACCTATTTAATATGGCTTACACGTTTTTACAAACTACTGTCATGCAGTTAATTGCAAATATTGCTAAAGTAAGAAAAACTAACGAATTTAAAAATATTATTTTTCTAAATTTAACAATTTTTTATTTAAATTAACTTTGTTTATG
>JAOZVK010000402.1 GCA_029938185.1 Bacteroidales bacterium
AATGATTTAATAGTTTAATTATCAAATAGTTTTAAGTTCGTAAAGTAGAAATAGATTTAATTGAAAATGAAAAACGCCATTGTATTTTTTCGTTACCTTTTTATCATTTAACTTCAAGTCCATTTTGGAAATTAATTGCTAAAACAGGATATGAAAAAGTTATTCAATCAAAAATAGCAATGAAAAGTTTTAAAAACTTAAATGAAGCTGTTGAATATGCAGAAAAAAATAAAGACATATTTTTACCTGCAAATTTAAAATTTAAGGTCTTCGACCTATTTAATGTTGCTTACGCATTCTATTAATATCTTAATAATATGAGAATTAATAAAATATAAATGTTGAAAAACTTTTGTAAGGCTACTTAATCCAAATTTAGAAAAATTAAAGTGGCATAGAGAAAATATTTTTAAATAATAATATGAATAATAAACCCAAGTATCAATATATAAATTTGGAAAACCTTGTTCTTGATGATAGCAATCCAAGATTGCCTAAATCGTTACACAACAAATCTAAAATTTCAACTATAGAGTTCTTATTATTAGAAGCTTCAACAATTGAGATAATGCAATCTATCGGCGAAAATGGATTTTTTCCTGGAGAACAATTACTTGTTGTTAAAGAAAAAGAAAAATATAAAGTTTTAGAAGGAAACAGGCGTTTGGTTGCGATTATGCTTTTGCATGATTTTTCAATAGCTACTGTAAAAGAAAATATTATTAAACGAGTTTTTGAAGAAGCGAAATATCGCCCTGAAAATATACCTTGTTTAGTATTTAACAATAAAGAGGAGGTTAAAAAATATATAGGTTTTAGACATATTACAGGTATGAAATCTTGGAGTTTGTCATCAAAAGCACGATATTTATCAGACCTTAAAAAAACTTATTTTCAAAACACTACCCTAAAAGAAACCTGTCGCGGATTAGCCAAAATGATAGGTAGCCGAAAAGATTATGTAGAACGCCTTTTGATTGCTTATGATATTTATCAGGAAGTAGAAAACGAAGCTTTTTATAAAATAAAAGACCTTGATGATACAACTTTTTATGTAGGTTATTTATCCGACAGTTTGAGCAGAACACAAATAACAAAATTTTTGAATGTAGATTTACGAACAGAAAATCCAACAGAAAAATTAGATACAGAAAATTTAAAAAATTTAATACACTGGTTTTACGAAAAAAACGACCAAAATCAAACTCGTTTAAAAGGAAAAAGTAGTGATTTGAATGCTTTAAACAAAGTAATTTCAAATGAAACAGCTTTTAAAGTTTTTAGTGAAGGAACACCCTTATACGAAGCATTAGAATTAACCGAAAAAACTGATAACATATATAGAGATTCCATAAAAAAGGCATTAAGACATCTTGAAATGGCTGACCGAACAGTTCATAAAGTAACAGAGTTTTATTCTGATACTGACGACGACCTTAATACTATAAGAAAACTCGCTGTTAAAATAAAAAGAACAAAGGAGGATATGGAAGATGAATTTTAATGAAAAATTACAAAAACAATTTACAGATTTTAATATTAGTATTCCTAATATTCCACGACATAAACATCATTTATACGCCGATTATATCGAACTAATTGCTCTTTTCTCAAAAAGCGAAGTAACAAAGAGTGATATACTTGACAGATTATTTGATGAAGGACTATCTGGTAATAATAATCCTGAAATAGACGACAAAAACGAAACTTGGATAAATGAAATATTTGACTTAATATATTTTAGAAATAGTCTATTTTCTAATGATTATCCTTATAAAATTGAAAATAAAAGTTTAAAAATAAAAAATAAAATATCTGAAAAAAATAAAATATATTTAAGTTTATTAATTTCATCAAGCTTAAATTATTTTAAACTATTACAACTGGAACTTACAACTGAATTTGAAACTATTTCTTATCAAAGTTTACTAAACTTTATGCCAGATTTTGCGACAGTTAAAGCAACAGGTAAAAATTCAGATTATAAAGGAACAGCAAAACAAAAAATTGAAAAAATTGCAAGCGAAATTAATATTGAAATTAATAAAAAAGAACTTGCAAATATTTCAGATAGAAATATGCAAGAAAAAGGATTAGATTTAATAGCATGGATACCTTTTGAAGATGAAATTCCAAATTTAATAACATTTCTTGCTCAATGTGCATGTGGAAAAGACTGGGATAAAAAACAATTTGAGACAGGAAGATATGAAAATTACTTTTATTTCTATAAAAAAAAACCAATTCATTTAATGTATATTCCGTATTCAATTACAAATATAAGTGCATTTTATATGAGTGATGATATAGTTGGAGATAAAATTATTTTTGATAGGAAAAGAATTTTAGAATTTATACCAAACACTCTATTCTTTAATAACTTAAATTCATACACTATTGTAAATAAAAGTATAGAATACGAAGAAGACATTGTATAAAATATAAAAACATGACCCCAATAAATATATCAACAACAGAAAAAAAAAAGAAGTTGTTTAGTATTTAACAAAAAAACTTTTCAGGTTTTAAAAAAGTTAAAATTGATAATTTAATGAACTAATGATAAATGAAATAAAAATATTAGACAGCAATAAGTTATCAACAAATTTCTTGGTTACAGCGAGAAAGAAAGACGAAAAGCAAAACAAAGTTTAGAAAAGATTGAACCAATACTGGCAGGCGTGATTTCAAATATAAAAGAGTTTGAGAAAGCATAATTATTTGAATTAGCACAATTTATAACGTGATGAAAAAAAAGAAACATATCATTTGCTTACTTGTCAGTGGTTTTGTATTCTATTAATATTCTAATAATGTATAATTTAACAAAATAAAAAAATATGTTTCGTTGGCTACTATATCCACTAACAATTATATATCAAATAGTTGTATCATTAAGAAATTTTTTATATGATTACAATATTATTAAATCAAAAAAATTTGATAAACCTGTAATATCAATAGGTAATATTACAGTTGGTGGTACTGGAAAAACACCTCATATTGAATATCTAATTGATTTACTTAAAGACAAATATAAAATAGCAACACTTAGCAGGGGTTACAAAAGAAAAACTAGAGGCTTTATACTATCAAGTTCAGAATCAACAATTAATGAAATAGGCGATGAGCCTAAACAAATGAAGCTAAAGTACCCAGCAATTGATGTATCAGTTGATTCAAACAGAGTTAGAGGAATTACAAAACTTTTGCTTCATAATCAAGATTATGACGCAATATTGCTTGATGATGCATATCAGCACAGAAAAGTTAAACCAGGATTATCAATTTTGTTAATTGACTATAACAGACCACTTGACAAAGATTATTTATTACCTTATGGAAGACTTCGAGAAAAACATAACGAAAAACGAAGAGCTGATATTATTATTGTAACAAAAGCACCAAAGAATTTAAAACCAATAGATTTTAGGATTACAACAAAGCATTTAAAGCTTTTTCCGTATCAAAAACTATTTTTCAGTTCTATTGATTATGGAATTTTAATACCTTTATATAACAAACCAAAGGCAAATAAGCTTAATGGTGCAATTTGCAAAGAAAATAATTATACAATTTTACTTGTAAGTGGTATAGCGAATCCTGAACCTCTTAAAATTTATTTGGAAGAAAATTATTCATCAAAAATAGAGCAATTAGTTTTTCCAGACCATCATAATTTTACAAAGGGGAGCATTAGGAAAATTAATCAAAAATTTAATTCTATAAATAATAATAAAAAAATAATCATTACAACAGAAAAAGATGCAATGAGACTGATGTATATTGATTATATGCATGATAGTATTAAAAATTTTATATATTATATTCCTATAAGTATACAATTTTTAAATAATGAAAAAGAACATTTTAATAACCAAATCATAGATTATGTTGAAGAAAATAAAAGAGACTACAAGTTTTATAAAACAAAATATAAAGAACATTCCTGAAGTAGGTATTATTTTAGGAACTGGTCTTGGTGGATTAGCAAAAGTAATTGAGCTTGAAAAAACAATAAAATATGAAGATATTGTAAATTTTCCTGTTTCTACGGTCGAAGGACATAGTGGACAGTTAATATTTGGTAAACTAGGTGGCAAAAATATTGTTGCAATGCAAGGACGTTTTCATTACTACGAAGGCTATACAATGCAAGAAGTAACATTTCCTGTAAGAGTAATGAAATTTTTGGGCATAAAATATCTTTTTTTATCAAATGCTAGTGGAGGAATAAATCCTGATTACAAAGTTGGTGATTTGATGATTCTTAAGGATCATATAAACTTATTCCCAACAAATCCACTTATTGGAAAAAATATTGAAGAATTAGGACCCAGATTTCCTGATATGAGTGATGCTTACAATAAAGAATTAGTAAATAAAGCTGTTGATATTGCTAAAGCTAACGATATTAAAATAAATCAAGGAGTTTATGCTGGACTATCAGGACCCACTTTTGAAACCCCTTCCGAATATCTATATATTAGAAAAATAGGTGCCGATGCTGTTGGCATGTCTACTGTTCCTGAAGTTATAGTAGCTCGTCATATGGCAATTCCTTGCTTTGCAGTTTCAATTATAACCGATAGTGGTGTACCTGGTGAAATTGTTGAAGTTACTCATCAAGAAGTTCAGGAGGTTGCTTCAAAAGCAGAACCTAAGATGACTCTTATTTTTGAAAAATTACTTGAAACATTATAGCTCTTCGAGCTTTTTTATCTTGCTTACGCATAAATATTTTTACTATTATTGATTATGAGTTAATTAAAGAGAAAAAATAAATTTGTGCGTAAATAAACTTTAAAAACCTAAATATTTAATCTAATCCAATATAATACATACATAAATGTTTGAAAATACTAAACGAATTGCAAGTTTTCCTTTATCGGAGGAATTATATAAAGAAGTAGAAAGTTTATTAAATTACATTAAATCTAATATATCAGATAGTAAAAGTAGGCAAAAGCTTGCTGAAACTATTATTTTACTCACACAAGAGGGGCTTGATTATTTTTTCAAGCAATCATTAGAATTAATAGGTGTAGGTCTTATTTTAAGAAACACAATTAATATTGGCTTGAAAACTACAAAAAATACGATAAAGTTATTAAGTAAAAAATTTACTAAAAAATTATCTGACGAGCAGTTAATGAAAGCTGTAAACTTTATTGAAAATTTTATAAAACTTAATGATTAAGGACTTCGACCTATTTAGGAATCGTTAAAAAATAACTTTCCGATTTGTTTTTTGTAAAATACTTATATTTAGGTGTAAACCAATTCGTAATTCGTAATTTCCTAATCTTTACTTTAATTCTATGATTAAAACTACTTGAAAAACAAGACTGTCCAACTTCTGACGGGTAGCCAATAGCTGGTCTTATAAAAATACGAGTAAAAATAGCTTATTTAAGTTTTTTATTAGTTCCTAAAATGTTCTTTTATTTCGTTAGTAAGTTTTTTTGC
>JAOZVK010000047.1 GCA_029938185.1 Bacteroidales bacterium
GTAATCTAAAATATGTACTTTTTCCAGTTTGACGGGGTGCCCAAATTGTAAAATATCGTTTCTCATTTACAAGTTCTTTACCTTTATTTATAACATTTTGTCGCATTATGGTATAATGTTCTTTTAAAATATTGGGACCAGATGTATTGAATTTACGCATAATATTTTTGGTTTATTAGATTAAATTTCTTTTTTGCATTATTTTGGGGGCGTGTTTTATATCTGTTAAATAAACTGAACACATTAAACTATCGTCTCATTTTTTTAATATGAAATATGCTATTATTTGGTTTTAGGGTATAAGTAAGTATTGTTACAAAAGTTTTTCGACATTTATTTATTCATAACTCTTTGATTAAGTTGTTTTTATATTAATGCGTAAGCAACTATAAATAGGTCGAAGACCATATTTTAGTTTAATAATTTTTCTAATTGATACATTTCATCTCTTAATCTTGCAGCTTCAATAAAATCAAGTTGTTTTGCAGATTTTTTCATTTGTGCTTTTGTTTTGGCAATAGTTTTTTTAAGTTGTTCTTTTGACATATATTTAACAACAGGTTCGGCAGCCATATTTATTGGTTTTTCGGTGGTATATGGTATAGGTTCAGGCATATCATTGTCCGATTTTTTTTGCATCATCGTATTCAAATCTTTTTCTATTTGTTTAGGTATAATATTATTTGCTTCATTGTATGCTAATTGTTTTATTCTTCGTGTATTTGTACTATCAATTGTTTTTTGCATTGATTTTGTTATTTTATCAGCAAACATAATTACTTTACCATTGATGTTTCTGGCTGCACGTCCAGCAGTTTGGGTTAGTGACCTTTCGGAGCGTAAAAAACCCTCTTTATCAGCATCTAAAATTGCAACTAATGAAACTTCGGGTAAATCAAGCCCTTCTCGCAACAAATTAACACCTATCAAAACATCAAATATACCTTTTCGTAAATTTTCCATTATTACAACTCGCTCTAAAGTATCTACATCAGAGTGAATATATCTGCATCTAATACCTACTTTAGTCAAATATTTTGTTAACTCTTCAGCCATACGTTTTGTAAGGGTTGTAACTAAAATCCTTTCATCTTTTTTGGTTCTTTCATTAATTTCATGTATCAAATCATCAATTTGATTCAAGCTAGGTTTTATTTCTATAATCGGGTCAAGTAATCCAGTTGGTCTTATAAGCTGTTCTACTACTATACCTTCGCATTTTTCTAATTCATAATCGGCAGGCGTTGCACTTAAATATATTGTTTGATTAGCTACTTTTTCAAATTCTTCAAATTTCAATGGACGATTATCAATAGCCGAAGGTAGTCTGAAAGCATATTCAACAAGGTTTAGTTTTCGAGACCTATCGCCGCCATACATTGCTCTAATTTGAGGTAAAGTAACATGACTTTCATCAATAACTGTTATAAAATTATCTGGAAAATAATCTATAAGACAAAAAGGACGACTACCAGCATTTCGTCCATCAAAATACCTCGAATAGTTTTCAATACCAGAGCAGTATCCAAGTTCTTTAATCATTTCCAGATCGTATGTAACTCTATCTTCTATTCTTTTGGCTTCGAGATTTTTCCCCGAATTTTTAAAAAAATCAATCTGCTTAACCAAGTCATCTTGAATTTTACTTATTGCCATATTAATTCTTTCTCTGGTAGTTACAAAAATATTCGCTGGATATATTACTGCTTCATCAATAGTTTCTAATGTATTACCATTAACTGGGTCAAAAAGTTCAATTTCGTCAACCTCATCGCCCCAAAACATAAATTTAAAAGCATTGTCGCTATAAGCAGGAAAAACATCAATTGTATCACCTTTTACTCGAAACTTTCCTCTATCAAAATTTATTTCATCACGAGAATATAAACTATCAACAAGCTTTCTAAGAAAAACATTACGCGCTATTTTTTGAGATTTACTAATATTGATAGTATTACTATGAAAATCATCAGGGTTGCCAATACCATATAAACATGATACTGACGAAACAACAATAACATCTTTTCTACCTGAAAGTAATGAAGAGCTTGCACTAAGTCGCAGTTTTTCAATCTCATCATTTATACTCATATCTTTTTCAATATATGTATTGCTGACAGGCAGATATGCTTCTGGTTGGTAATAATCATAATACGAAACAAAATATTCTACAGCATTATCTGGAAAAAAATTTTTAAACTCTCCATACAATTGCGCAGCAAGAGTTTTATTATGACTTAAAACTAAGGTTGGACGTTGTAATTTTTCAATTACATTTGCAATTGTAAAAGTTTTTCCTGAACCAGTGACTCCTTGTAAAATTTGGTATTTTTCATTAAGATTAACACCTTCAACTAATTGTTTTATAGCTTCTGGCTGATCTCCAGTAGGTTTAAATTTTGAAGATATTTTAAATTTTTTATTATTATTTATCATTTTTTTGACTATTTAAAATAGTGTTCAAATTTAGTAGTTCAATTACTTTTTTGTAAGTTTTACCTAAATATTCTTATTTGTTTTGGCACAGGAAGTCGTTCTATATTTATTATGTTGTTAAACTTTGTTTTTTAACATAATTATTCATACAAATAAATATATCATATTTAAATACAGGCTTTTTGAAGTTGTAAAATTGTGTAATCAAAAAAAAGGAGGTAGAATGTCAATTTTCACGAACCAAAGTTGTAACGAAAAACCATTATCTTTTTACTGTACCACGCCCAGCACAATGATTTGTGACAAAATGTTAAAGTGATTATTCTATTTTATTCAATTTGTTTATGTATTCTGTTGGACTGAAAACTTATAATTCTGAATTTTTATAATCTTTTTTGTCTCTTGTTATGATAATGTCAATGTCGCTGTAAATTGCTGCATTAGTTTGAACAGCATCTTCAAAATCTTTCATTTCAGAATTTAGATCTTCTATGATTATTTTTTTCATTTATTTGTCTTTTCCGACTATTGCATTATATCTAATATCATCGGTTTCAATTTCAGGAAAATAACCAAACCATTTATTTATAAATTCTTCGATTTCTATTTCCTTTGTTTCTTGCTCAATTTCAGTTTTAAAAAGCAATAAAACTTCTACTTTTTGATTTTATTTTTTGGAAATCTGGAATTAGTATCATTCCATTTTTCAATATCTTAGTTTCAAATTTATATGCTTCCAATCGTTTTATTATTTAAAAATTGCATTTTCGACAAAGATAAGACTTTTTTACTAAATTTATATTAAGTAGTCTTGCAAAAGTTTTTCGATATTTACATTTTGTTAAATCACTTACTGTTATAATATTAAAAGAATGCGTAAGCCACATTAAATAGGTCAAAGACCTTATCTACCAATCAACAGATTTTCTTCTGAAAGGCATTGTCATACATCTTGCACCACCACCACCTCTTGGAAGTTCAGAGCCTTCCAAACATATCATATATTTGTCATATTTTGACAAATCAACTTTGTTTTTTAAAATATCTTTAGCCTTTATTATTTCAAAACCATTATTGCTCATTTCTTCAACAGTGTATATATTTCTTCCATAACCAATTACTTTGCCTGGTGCTACTGCAAAAAAATTAGCTCCACTATGCCACTGCTCTCTTTCTTGAATCCAACTATCTTTTTGTCCTCCACAATAAATTGGTTTTAAATCAATTCCAAGCTTTTTTAAAATAGTTGGTATGTTTTCAACTTGTTCAATTGATGTAACTTCTCCATTATCAATTTTAATATGAACTGTTTGGTATTTATTGGGTTTTAAAATCAGAGGTTCATATACCATACATTTATCAACATCAAGAAATGTAAATACCATATCTAAATGTATAAATGATTCGGGCGATAATGGTAGCTCCTGAATTATAATATGACGACTTTTTTGTTTAAGTTCTTTTAGTTTGGTTAAAATAAAATCAACACCATATGATGTAGTTCTCCCTCCAATTCCTATTAACAAAATATCATCTCTTACTACAAGAACATCACCACCTTCTATTGAAAGCTCAGGTACACATTCTTTACTGTTTATAGGGTTTATTGTTTTTGTTGAAAACTCTTGACTATAATCAAATATTGCCTCCATAATAATTGCTTCTCTTTCACGCACTTTACTAGCCATTCTACTGATTAAAACATTATTTCTTATAGCTACAGATGCATCTCTTGTGAAGAAAAAATTGTGTAAAGGTTGTAATGTATATCGTTCCTTTTTTAAAAATTTTGTTAAATTATTCTTTTTCATCTTGACACCTTCAATTAGTTGGCGTGCAAGCTCCTCGTCTGGCAAATCTAACAAGTATTCTTTTATATCTAATATATTTTCGTTGATACAAATTTTATCAATAAGATTTTGTTTTATTTTTTCGTTATTAACAACATTTGCTAATAAATCATTAACTTGATAGGTATTAGTAAGTTTATTTAGTACCTCGTTTAATTGAGAATATTCATTTGATGCGACCGATAGATTTAATATATCACTATATAATGCACGCTCAGCAGTTTCAGGAGTCATATTTTGTAATTCTTGTCCAGGTTTATGTAAAATAACCCCTTCTAATTCTCCTATCTCCGAAAAAATACTAACACCAAGTCTTTTATTCATTACAAATTTATCTTTTAACATATATGGTGTCAATTTTTTTAAACTTATTTGCTATTGGTCCTAACATTCCTTCGTGTCTACCTATTACTAATGCACCACCATTTTTAAGATTATCATAAAAAAATTCAAAAATTCTATTTTGTAAGTTATGATTAAAATATATTAATACATTACGACAAAAAATAATATCAAACTTATCATCAATAATACTTTCCATAGAAATCAAATTATGCTTTCTAAATGTAGCATTGTTTAATAGAAAAGGTTTTGATTTTATTAAATGTTTAGTTTTATTTATTTCAAAATATTTTGTAAATTTTACATTATTGGTAATATCATCATTATATGGGTTTTTATTTAATGCAATATCAAAATTTTCAAAATATTCTTCAATTTCTCTATATTTGAACTTACCCTTTTGTGCTATTTTAAGAACATCGGTATTTAAATCGGTAGCATATATATCAGCTATATCAATCATTCCCATTTCATTTAAAAGGATGATTAATGAATATACCTCTTGTCCAGTTGAGCATCCAGAGTGCCACACTCTTAAGCTATCTCTACCAACATAATCAGCAATTACTTTATATCGTAGTATTTGCCATGTTTTAGGATCTCTGAAAAGTTCTGTTGTATTTACAGTTATTTCTTTTACAATTTTCTCTAAAAAACTGTAATTTTTGTTTATTCTTTTTACTAAAGTATTAACATCAATTCTATAATCGCTAAGTATTTTTGAAATTCTTCTTTTAAATGATTTTTCTGAATATTCTGCAAAATCATAATCTGATATTTCATCAATAACCTCAATTAAAGAAATTATCTCATTATCTGAAATTTCCATATAAAAAATTTTTAAATATCAACCAAAGATATTAATTTTACTGATAAATTCACAAATATAAATACATTATTTAAATAGAAAAATAAAATAATTATAAAAATAGCAGGAGATTTAAAGGCATATTTTTTGTATTTGTTGAATATATTAAGATGATAATTATTGTCTTATGTGAAAAATTTGATGCAATATACATACAATGTAATTTATTAAATGGGATAAAACTTCTTTTTAAATAAAAAACATTTAATTAAATAAATTCAGTTTTTTTTAGAATTTTATACAAAATTTATTTACTTTGTAAACAGTTTTTAGTTTAATTTAATCAAATAATTCATGATTATTCTACTAATAACTTTATTATAAACAATATAAAGTATATTATTTCTAAAAAGTAATCAATAAAATTTCGAAATACTGCACATTATACATATAATATAAAATTAAATCATATTTTATTTAATTAAATTGTAGTTCAAATTAATTATATTTGCCATTTTATAAAGCAAAACATAATAACAACTTTTTAATAATTTATATATTTGTGAATTATTACAAAAGTTATTATTATTATTTTAGAACTTACACTCTAAAATAATAAATTGCATATCATACAGAAATAGTATTTAATAGGTTGGATACCTCAAACTTACAAATTAAAAGTTTTAATGATAAAACTAAAAAACATAAAAGAAGACATAAAAATAAAAGTTAGAATAAATATATTGAGATATTCATTAGTATTCGTAGTTTCTATACTAGTAATTATAAGTATATTAAGTATTTCAAAAACAAAAGAAAAAATTAAAAAAATTAATGAAGAATCAATACAAAATTCAATTAAAATATCTCAATTAACCGAACGTTTATATTCAATTATTATAGAGAACCATATACTACTGGGAAGTAAAAAGCATTTATCCAGAATAGAATTAAATAGACTTTTGGATACAGAACAAACACAGATTTACTTATCAAGTTTAGAAGAGGTTATCAAACAAAACATAAGTACAGAATTATTAAATGATTTTTTGACAGAATTTCGTAACTACACAAATATTACAAGAGAAATAGCTATATTACAACGAGATAGTCAGGATTCTTTAATAAGTGTAATTCGTTCCACAAAAGAAATAACATCATTTAGAAAAGTAAAAGAAATTGTACAAAGAATTATCCTATTAAACTCAGAAACTATAAATGTTAATATTAATGGTATATACAGATATCAAAATTATAGAATAATTATGATACTTGTCATAAGTATATTTATTATTATTATTGTTTATTTTATAAGCAATTTTTTATTAAATAACTTACGAAAATCTGTTTACGGTCTTAAAGAGCATCTAAGTATTATAAGCTCAGGTAATATTCCTGAAAATAAGCTAATTGAAAATAGAAATGAAATTGGAATAATGTCTGAAAGTTGCAATAAAATTACTACAAATTTAAGTAAACTAGGCAAACTAACCAAAGAAATACAAAAAGGTAATTATTCATATACTTATAATTTTGATAATGAAAATAATATTCTAGGTAACGAACTATTAAAACTACAAGAAAACTTAAAAAAAACAAAAATAGATGAAGATAAAAGAAAAATAGAAGATGAAAGAAGAAATTGGGCTACAAAAGGATTGGCTATGTTTGGTGAGATACTTCGTCACAGTACAGGAAATATAAATAAACTTGCTGATCAAATAATTCAAAATATTGTCAAATATATAAATGCTAATCAAGGAGGCATATTTATTTATAACGATTCTAATCCTTCAGATGTATACTTAGAACTATTATCAGCGTTTGCCTATGATAGAAAAAAGTTTTTTGAAAAGAAAATCAATTTAGGCGATGGTATAATAGGAATGTGTGCAATAGAAAAAGAAACCGTTTATTTAACCGAAATACCCAAAGATTATATCGAAATAGAATCAGGTTTAGGTGAAGCTCAACCAAACAGTCTTTTAGTTTTTCCTTTAAAGTTAGAAAATGAAATATTAGGAATAGTTGAGATAGCCAGTTTTAATAAATTCAAAATATATGAAATTAAATTTCTCGAAAAATTAGCAGAAAGTATTGCATCAACACTTTCTACTGCCAAAATAAATGAAAGAACAGCAAAATTACTAGATGAGTCCAGAAAACAATCTGAAGAACTTGCAATTCAGGAACAAGAAATGAGAATGAACATAGATGAAATGCACTCTACTCAGAAAGAAGTAATACAAAGAGAAGCAGAGTTAAGAGGTGTTTTAGTAGCTGTAGACAATAATCTTATGAAAAGTGAATACAATATTGATGGAACACTAATTACTGCAAATAGACGACATCTCAAAACAATGGGATATAGTTTAAATGAAATAAAAGGAAAAAACATAGAAATGTTTATACCCACAGATGAAATAGATGAGTTTCGTAAAATATGGAAAAGTGTATGTGCTGGATATCCTCATCAAATTGAAGTTAAAAGACGTGCCAAAACAGGGGAGATTCTATGGTTACAAAATCAATATACTCCAATACAAGACGAAAATAGAAATGTATTAAAAATATTATTTGTTGCTCACAATATAACAGAACATAAAAAAAGAGAGATTGAATTAGAAACAAAATCAAAAAAACTTATAGAACAAGAGGAGGTAATGTTAAAGAATTTTAATAAATTAAAGGCTACACAAAATGAAATCCAAAACAAAAATGCTGAAATAACAAGTGTGCTTAAAACTCTAAACCAATCTGCTTTAGTTGCTGAATTTGACATGTCGGGTAAAATAATAAGAATTAGTGATTCTTTTCTTGAACTATTTAATATGAAAAAAGAACATGTTCTTGGTCTAAATCACAAGTATTTTTCCATGGGACAGGAAGAAATAGATTTTAATGAATTTTGGATTGATTTAAATAATGGAATTACTAAAAGAATAATTGAACATTTAAAACTACCAACAGGTAAAGAAGTATGGCTTGACGAAATATATGCTCCAATATTAAATGATAAAGGGGAAGCATTAAAAGTTCTGAATATAGCAATAGATATTACACAAAATCAAATAATTCAAGAGAACAATAAAAAAATTATTCAAGAATCTAAACAAAAAGCAGAATTATTATCAGTACATAAAGAAAAACTTAGAAACAATTTGGAAGAACTTGAAACTGCACAAAAAATAATGGCTTTAAAAGAAAGCGAAATACAAGGAATTCTTGATGCAATTGACAATAATATAATAAAATGTGAATATTCTGTACATGGAAAATTACTAAATGCAAACGAGCTTTTTTTATCAACAATGGGATATAAATTTGATGAGATTGATAATGTTGATTGTAAAATATTCATACCAAATGAAGAAAAAAATAATTATAATAAAATATGGTCTAAAGTTATCAAAGGAGAAACATATCAAGGTATTAGAAAAAAAATAAGAAAAGATAAATCAATAGTTTGGCTTTTAATGAGCTATACTCCTGTTAAAGATACTAGTGGAAATATTAATAAAATTATATATCTTGCAAACAATATTACAGAACAAAAACAAAGAGAGAACGAAATACTTGAAACTACAAAAAAACTGAAAGAACACGAAGAGCTTATGAAACAAAAAATTGAAAAAATAACAACAGTTCACAAAAAAACAGAAGAAGAGCTTAATCAATATAAAAATAAACAAGAAAATATTACTAAAAATTTTAATAGTGAAATAGACAACTTATACTCTAATTGGTTAAATAAAATATATGAAAAATAATTTTTATGAAAGTAAACTTTTTTAATATTAGACAAACACATAGAATGCTTATCATAAATTTAAAAGCATACTTACTAGGTATTGATGATTATGATAAAAATAAATTATTAGATATAAATTCATGTGATTTGAATAATTGGATATACGATTATGCTTTAAAAAATTATAAAAATAAAGAAATAAAAGACATTGAAGTTATTCACAAAAAGTATCATTTTCTTGTAAATAAAATTGTACAATTAAAAAAAAATGGACAGGTATTTGCAGCAAATAATAAATACAACGAACTTAGTCATTTAAACAATGAATTAATGGAGCTATTAAAAAAAATTGAAAAAATTATAATCTAATCTAAATATTTAAATTAAAATTTTTACTATTATATTTTGTAAATAATAATATAAAATGATTATTTTGTAGCTTACAATATATTTAATTTTACGAATGGAAGGAAAAAACAAAGATAACATACGATTTGAAACAGTGTTAAACGAATACTCTATTGAACGGTTTACAATTATAGGAGTATTAATAGGCTTTGTTTTTCCTGTACTTTCATGGCTTGTCGATTTAATAATTAATGACTTACCGTTATCTCCAAAAGGATTGTTTACAATACATGTTCAAAATCCAATGCATTTTATTATAGATGGTATCCCTATTGTATTAGGTATAATATCTTATTTTATGGCAAAAAAAGGAGAATCAAACAGAAAATTTTATATAAGTACAATAAAGTCAAGTGTAAATACAATTAAAACGAATGCAGAACTAGCAAGAAAAATTGGTAAAGGAGATTTTTCTGTCGATATTCAAAATATAAATGTAAATGATAAATTAGGAAAATCACTTCTATTAATGCGTGACAACTTAATTGAAACATCATTAAAAGAAAAAGAACTCAATTGGATTGCAAGAGGCAAAGAGCAGGTTGCTGATGTATTGCGTAAACACAACAATATTGATTCCCTTTCTTACGAAACAATTGTAACCCTTATTAAATACATTGAAGCCGTTCAAGGTGCATTTTATCTATACAATGAAGATACATATAAATTAGAAAATATTGCAACATATGCATATAATAGAAGAAAATACTTAAAACAAGAGTTCAGTATTGGACAAGGAATAGTAGGACAAGCAGCATTCGAAAAAGAATATATATACAGAAAAGAAATTCCAAATGATTATGTAACAGTAAGCTCTGGTATAGTTGGTGATAAAAAACCTAGTACAATTTTAGTCGTTCCACTACTAAGTGACAGAAAACTACAGGGAGTATTAGAATTTGCTTCACTAAATGAAGACTTACCTTTAAAAACTGTTAATCTTATAAATGAGTTGAGTGTAATTATTGCCCAAACAATCTTTAATCTTAAAGTTAATATAAGGACAAGTAGATTACTTATAGACTCACAAGAACTAACAAAAAAATTACAGAAGAATGAAACTGAGCTGAAAGAAAAAGCAGAAGAAATGATAATCGCTCAAAAAGAATTGCAAGACTCAAATAAAAAACTTGAAATACAATTTAAAGAAGTAGAAAGAGGAAGAAAAAGACAATATTCATTATTAGAAAATGCATCAGAAGTAATTACAATATACGATGATAAAGGAATTGTAAAATATGTCAGTCCATCAGTGAAAGGTATATTAGGTTATGAGCCAAATGAAATGGAAGGGCAAAACCGTTTTGATAGAGGAGACTCAATACTTCAAAAAGCATTTAATGATATTTTGGAAAACCCCAAACATCAAAGAACTTTTGAATATAAATACGAAAAAAAGAATAAAGAACCTGTATGGCTTGAAACAACAGGCAGAAATCTTCTCGGAAATCATGCTATTGGAGGAATTCTTTTTAATACAAGAGATATTACAGTTAGGAAAATTGCAGAAAAAGCACAAAGGATGAGCGGTGAAATGCAAGCACTATCAGAAAATAGTCCTGATATGATAGCTAGATTAAGTCCCGAAGGTAAATTTTTCTATGTAAACCCCGTGTTAGAAACAATAACTGGACTAGAAAAAAAATATTTAAATCAAAAAAAATTAAAAGAAATTAAAGCTAATGAAGAAATAATTAATTTTTTTGAAGAGGGACTAAATATTGTAACAACATCAGAAAAAAAACATAAAATAGAAACAACATTACCAACAATTGATGGTAAAAGAATAATGCAAGTTAATATCATTCCAGAATACAATAATGAGAATGAAATGGAAACTATTCTATTTGTAGCACACGATATTACAGAAAGAAAAAGAATAGAACTTGAGATCGAAAAAAAGAACAAAGATATTACAGAAAGTATAAACTATGCTCAACGAATACAATCAACAATAATACCCGATTTTAATAAGATTTTGAAGGTATTACCCAAATCATTTATATACTATAAACCCAGAGATATTGTTAGTGGAGACATACCTTGGTTTTATGAAAAAGATAATTATGTGTATATTGCGGCAGTTGATTGTACAGGACATGGAGTACCAGGAGCATTGCTCTCTTTTATAAGTTATTTTACATTAAATAGAATTGCTGACCATGACGAAGATTTTACAGCAGGAGAAATATTAGACCAATTACACATTGGAGTAAGAAAAACATTAAAACAAGATCAAGTTGATGCAAATGCAAGAGATGGTATGGATATTGCATTCTGTAAAATAAACAAAAAGAATAATGAAGTACAATATTCAGGAGCACATAGACCTTTATACCACATTTGTGATGGAAAGCTTATACAATATAAAGGAAACCCAAAAGCTATTGGAGGAATACCTACAAGAAGAAAAAAAGAAGCGAATTTTGTAAATCATATAGTAAATATTAAAAAAGGAGATAAACTGTTTTTCTTTTCTGATGGTATGCCAGATCAAATTGGAGGACCAAAAGGTAGAAAATACCAAGCAAGAAGAATAAGAGAAGTAGTTATGAGTAATATAAATTTTTCAATGCAAGAATTTGGTGATTTTTTTAAAAAAGATTTTGAAATTTGGAAGGGAAAACAAAAACAAATTGACGATGTAATACTAATAGGTATTGAATTTTAAAAAAAAATATTAAAATTGAAAAAAATATTTATATATGTATTTTAAAACTGAAGTAAATTAAAGACTCAATATATTCAATATATAGAATTATGGCAAATATAGAAGACAAAATGGAATCTTTAGGCTTTGTATATGAGTTTTATGTGAAGATGAAAAAGAATAAAATAAATCTGGCATATGAAGGAGAAATCACTCATCAGATAACAAAAGCTTTTACATCTTTAACAGAAAGTAATATGGCAAAAGAAGAAGATTATAATTCTGTGCAAAAGAAGGTCTTTCATGTTATGGTAGAATGCTTACAAAATATTAGCAAGCATGCTGAGAATAGACATAGCGTGGTGACATCAAAAGATGGAAGAGGGATATTTATGGTAAGTAAAGGAGAAACAGAATATAATGTTACAACCGGAAATATAATTGGTAACGATAAAATTTTGGGTTTGAAAAAAATGCTTGATAACATTAACAGCCTTGATAAAATGGGACTGAAGAAACTTTACAAACAACAAATGAGAGAAGGGAGACTGTCAGACAAAGGAGGCGCAGGCTTAGGTTTTATTGATATAGCACGTAAAACCGGCGAAAAACTAATTTTTAGTTTTTTAACAATTAACGAATCAAAATCTTTTTTTGTATTAACATCAACAATTTCACGACTAAAATAAAAAATACGATTATGCAAGTAATAAAAATGAAAGGTTCAGATGATACTCCGAAAATTATATTAGATAAACAAAACGGATTATTTGAAATATCAGGAAGATCGCTTCCAGAAGATGTTGCAGCATTTTATGAACCAATATTAGATTGGCTAGATGAATATGCCGAAACCCCAAATAAAAAAACTGTTTTTGAGTTCAAACTTGAATATTTTAATACTGCATCCTCAAAACTAATTCTTGATGTTTTATTAAAATTAGAAGATATGTCTGATGATGGAAATGAAATATTAGTAAAATGGTATTTTCCTGATGACGATGAGGATATGGAAGAAGCAGGAGAAGAATATGCTGATATTGTCGAAGTTCCTTTTGAACAAGTTAGTTACAGTATAGACTAACTAAATTTATAATATCAAGCAATCCTACATAAGGTTTTGCATACATTGTATGAAGCTTATATTATGAAATACAAATATTAAAAAGAACTATACTTTAAATGGTACAATGGTACAATGGTACAATGATACAATGATACAATGGTACAATGATACAATGGTACAATACTTCGATTAATAATTGATAACAGTTTGTTAATATTAAAACTATAACTGTTTAGACCATAAGTAGTACAAAAAAATTTATCCAATTTTGTATAAAGCTTATTTTTGAAGTTCAGTTCATTATATATCATGCATAAGCAACATTAAATAGGTCGAAAGACCTTACATTAATATTTTACTTTGAAATTTAAAGCATGAGTGAAGAAATTCTAAAAGCTTTAATGCAACTATTTGCACTAATAGTCAAACAAGATGAAGGCGTTGAAGAACTCGAAATTGAGTACGTTAGAGGCTTTCTTACCCAGCAGTTGAGTCCCGATGCTGTTGAGGAGTATATGTCATTATTTATAAGCAAAGCAGGTGTAGCTCGTAAAAAGAAAGATCCAAAACGTAAACCAAAACTGACCTCTGTTAGAGACTCTGTAAGAATTCTTGGTATATGCAAAAAGATTAATAAAAAGCTTAACCAAAAACAAAAGGTTGTTGTACTTGTTCGCCTATTTGAATTAGTAAATGCCGATAGAAAATTTTCTGATCAAAGAATGGCAATTATTAATACTGTAGCCGAAGTATTTAATATCTCAAAAGATGAATTTAAAAGTATAGAAACATTTGTAATAAAAAATGAAATTGAAGAATTGGATAATGAATCAATTTTAATAATTAACGATAAAGAAGACAAATTAACTTTTCAAAGTAAACAGTTAAAAACAGAATCGTTAGATGCCAATATTTTTATACTTAGAATTAAAAGTACAGAGCTATATTTTTTAAGATACACAGGTAATGAAGATATAAATCTTAATGGATTATCTGTATATAATAATAGAATATATCTATTTGCAACAGGTAGCACAACTAAACTTCCAAAAGGAAAACCTATTTATTATAGTGATGTTGTTTCAACTTTCTTGTCCGACAAAACTGTAACAAAACTATCATTTATTGTAAAAGATGTAAGTTATGTATTCAAATCAGGAGGAATAGGTTTAAGAAATATTAATTTTGGAGCTGGGCATGGTAATCTAATTGGAATAATGGGTGCAAGTGGAGCTGGAAAAACAACTCTATTGAACTTGCTATCTGGAATGGTAGCCCCAACCGAAGGAGATGTAAAAATTAATGGAATAAATTTACATACTGAAAAAGATAAAATTGAAGGAGTTATTGGGTATATCCCACAAGATGATTTATTAATAGAAGAATTAACCGTTTTTCAAAATTTATACTATAGTGCTAAACTTTGTTTTAAAAACAAAAGTGATGAAGAAATAATAGAATTGGTAAATATTACCCTGAAAAACTTAGGCCTATATGAAAGAAAAGATTTAAGAGTTGGCTCACCACTAAATAAAATGATAAGTGGAGGACAAAGAAAAAGATTAAACATTGCTCTGGAATTAATCAGAGAGCCATCAATTCTATTTGTTGATGAACCAACCTCTGGTTTGTCATCTCGTGACTCTGAAAATGTAATGGACTTACTACGAGAACTAACTCTAAAAGGAAAACTAATTTTTGTAGTAATTCACCAACCATCTTCAGAGATTTATAAAATGTTTGATAGAATGGTTATCCTTGATTCTGGTGGCTATTTGATATATTATGGAAATCCTGTACAAGCAATAGTTCATTTTAAAACATTAGATAATCAAATCAATAGTGATCTTGGTGAGTGTGCGGAATGTGGAAATGTTACACCTGAATTGATATTTAATATTGTTGAAGCACAGGTTGTTGATGAATTTGGACAATATACAGGAGATAGAAAGGTTACTCCTATAAAATGGGAGAAAAACTATAATAATAATGTTGAAATTGAAGAAATTGAAGAAATTAATGAAGAACCACCAGCTTCTTTGAGTATTCCAAAATGGTTTTCTCAGTTTAAAATATTTTCAATAAGAGATATTTTATCTAAGGTAAGTAATACTCAATATATAGTATTAAATATGGGAGAAGCTCCACTATTAGGCTTTATATTGTCATATATAATTCGTTACATTGCAGATCCTAACTCTTCTAAATACATTTTCTTTGACAATGAAAATATACCACCATATATATTTATGAGCATAGTTGTAGCTCTTTTTTTAGGACTAACAGTAAGTGCCGAAGAAATATTTAAGGATCGAAAAATATTGAAGCGTGAAGAGTTCTTGAATTTGAGTAGATCAAGCTATTTATTTTCAAAAGTAATAATACTCACAACAATATCAGCAATACAGGCGATACTATTTGTATTGGTTGGCAATAATATTTTAGGGATTGAAAGAATGATTTTTGAGTATTGGTTAGTTTTATTTAGTGTATTTGCATTTTCAAATATGCTTGGTCTTAATATTTCATCATCATTTAACTCTGCTGTAACTATTTACATATTAATACCATTATTAATGATTCCTCAAATGGCATTAGGAGGAGCAATGTTTAGTTTTGATAAACTAAATAGAACAATAGGTAGTATTGGAAAAGTTCCTATGATAGCAGAAATAATGATATCTAGATGGTCGTATGAAGCTTTAATGGTTCATCAATTCAAAAATAATGCATATGAAAAAGATTATTATGAGATTGATAAAAACATAAGTTATGCTGATTTTAAGCAAGTTCATTACCTACCTGCTATATCAGAAAAGATTGATGAAAATCTTGAATATATAGAAACAGAAATGAATGACTCAATAAAGAAAATAATTAAGGCTAATTTTTCGTTAATAATAAACGAACTGAATAAAGAAGCTAAAATAGTTCCAACTATTCCATTTACAATGCAAACTAGTATACACATAGAAGGGTTTAATGATTCTATTGCTGAAGAATTAAAAGAACATATAAAAGCAATAGACTCATACTATGCAAAAATGTTTAATGTAGCTCAAGATAGAAAAGAGGAGATAATAAATTATCTAAACGAAAAATCACCAGGGTATTATCGAAATAGAAGGAAAAAATATCATAACGAAAAATTACAAGACATAGTAAAAAATGCTTTTGAAAAAAATAAAATATTACAATATAAAAATAATCTTATACAACAAATAGATCCAATTTTTTTAAACCCTGAGACATCAAGTTTTTTTGGGTTTAGGACACATTTTTATGCACCCAAAAAGCATTTCGCAGGAAAACTATTTGAAACCTTTTGGTTTAATGTTATAATTATTTGGTTAATGACATTATTTCTTTATATTCCACTATATTATAACCTATTAAAAAGATTTGTGGACTTTTTTGGAAGTGTAGAAACCAAAAAATTTTTGGGAAAGATAAAAACTCGAAATAGTATAAAAACAATAAAAGAAAAAAGAATAAATAAAAAAAAATAAAATTAAATTTTTAAAGTGCCATTTTTTTAATATATTTGGACAATAAAGTTAATAATCAATATTTAAACAGTTGTTATGGTAAAAAAAATATTTTACTTACTTCCTCTTATAATGCTATTTTTCTCTTGCGATGGAGAAAAGGGGACAGAAATTGTCATACCTGATGATGTTCCTAAAGAAACTTTTGAAATCGCAAAAGAATCAATAGACGAGATAATTCAAAGTTTTTCAGGACCTGTAGAAATGGCAGCATTAATGAGTGATGAAGGTATAGCATTTTCGAAAAATTATTTAGCCAATACTGATATTATTGGTGATTATGATACAAATTTTAAAAAAGCACTAGGACTAGGTGTTTTAAGTGCAGATTTGGGATATTTAAATGTTTATAATCAAACTGGTTTAATAATAAACCATATTCAAGTAATAAAACGTTTAGCAGACGATCTTAGTATTGGGCAATTTTTTGATTTTCAAACATTAAAGCGTTTAACACAATCAAAAGATAATTTAGATTCTCTTTTATTTTTGTCTACATATAGTTATCAACAGATGGACGAACATCTTCGAGATAACAATAGAAGTAACTTAAGTGCGTTAATGGTTACAGGGGTTTGGATTGAAGGTTTATTTTTAGCAACACAAATTACCAAGAAGAATATAAATTTAAAAAAATTTAGAGATAGAATAGGTGGACAAAAAGATGTACTAAATAATCTCTTAGAAATTTTAAGAGCATTTAGAGCAAAAGATAAAAATTTTGCTGATTTAGTAAAAAATATGGAAACCCTTAAGAAAGATTTTGAAAATGTAAAAATAAGTATTAAACCAGGAGGAAGTAAAACAGAGATTATTGATGGAATACCTGTAGTAATGCAGTTAGAAATAACCATTATTGAAATTACAGATGAACAATTACTTAAAATAATTCAAACAACAGAAGAAATTCGTAATAAATTAATTGCTTTATAATATGAATAGGATAATCATTACATTAGTCTTTGCATTATTCTTAGTAGGTGGTGTAAAAACAACTGCAACAGCTCAATGCAAACAACAGGTGGTATATACTTGTGCTACAAACAATAATAAGGCTATATACCTTAGAGACTTTAATACAAAACTAAGAAAATCCAAAAAGGGAAAACGCTCAGGTACAAAGTGGGCGGTAGTACTAAATAAAGGAACCCATTATCGGTTTAATTTATGTACATTAAGTGGGTTTGAGAAAAGTGTTGTCTTAACTTTATATGATAGTAGACATCCTGAAAAAACGCCTTGGCTAAAAACAGAATATACTAATAACCCTAAAACTAGTAATATCGTAGATTTTATTTGCCAAAGATCAGGGTCATATTTTGTTTCTATTAGATTTAGAAAAGGTATGGATAAAAAGAAAACCTGTGCTGTAGGAGTACTATCTTTTGTGGGTAAGAATAAATAAAATATTTGTTTAGTAAAAATATTCAGTTTGGGTATTTTTATTTTTTCAATATTATAATTTACGGCTACCCTTTTAAAGTTGGACAGAGTTGAAAATTAATTTGTTATAACTTATATGTAAGAGCAAAGCGGTCAGACCAGTGTACTTTTGTCCAACTTTAAACGGGTAGCCTAATTTACTCACGATAGTAAACTTGTGAATAAATATAAGTTTATTTAAGGTATTTTCTGTTTAGTGAAAAATAGATAAATCTTTATATAAATTTTTATTATTATAGAATATAGCAAAAAATTACTTAGTTGTGTGTATGACGGTTTTAAGAAAAAAGTTTAGTAACTTTAGTTACTAAACTTTTTTTATTAAATTTGTGAAACAAGCACCCTTTACATTATATACAATTAATTATATATTGTAAATGGTTGTAAACTTACATTTTTAATTACCTAACTCCACCTTTGACAAAGTTTTAAACTTTGTCAAAGGTAAGTTCACAACCGTTCTAAGTATAAAACAAAGGCATTTGCAAACTCTTAAGTAATCTTACAAAAATTTTTCAGCATTTGTTTTCAGAACTCACAAAAAGCGTCAAATTGAACAAAAACAATGGCAAATTAAA
>JAOZVK010000403.1 GCA_029938185.1 Bacteroidales bacterium
GTGGTTTTGTGGTATTTTTAGGTGTGCTTCGCACACCTAAAAATACCACAAAACCACTGACAACCAAGCAAATGATAAAGGCTTTGTTGTCATTGACTTGATAGTGTTTATATTGAAACAGAATATTGTAATGATTTTATGTAATTTTCCATAAATTCAAAATCAGGTTTTCCGTCTTTTTCAGGCAATTTAATATTTGTTGTTTTCATTCTGTTTTGACTGCATTTTCTTCCGTAGTTATATCTATATTTCTCTAAATTTAAGATTGTTACAAAAAACATTGCGGTAAATTTATTCATTTTAAATTTGGGTATTAATTTTTCAACATGGTCGCTTGCAGAAAAAGCTAATTCCTGATATGAACAATATCCAACTACTGCACTATCAACGGTTAATACATTTCCATCTTCTGTATTAAAATCATAAAAACCTGCTATCCCGTTATTTGTTGCTTGTGTTGTTACATAAGGAAACTCTCCTTTCCCATGCTCTTGTAATTGTAAAAGACTTGTTGTTTTACTCCCCTTTATTTCAAATAAATTTGTAAGTTTAAATGATTGCCAAGTATTTATATTTAAGCTTGTTTTTTTATTTATTACAGCTTGATTTGATGTATTATTTGATATATTATTTAATTGTTGTTTGAAAAATACTTTTAAATGATTTTTTAAATTATTGGGTATTTTTGAAGGTATTTCAATATTTTTAAGTGTTTTATTAGCTTGTCGTCCATAACTATATTTGAATTTATTATGTTTTATGCAATGAGCATAAAATAACATTTCTACGACACTTGTTTCTCTTTTTGGAGATAAAATTAAAATATGAAAACCTGTATAATATTTTAATGGCTGATAAAATGTTTCTAATACAGAGCCACTTACTGCAACTGAAAGTGTATGAGCTGGATTTTTTTTTATATCTGTGTTTCCCTTTACAAAAGCAGAAACGCCATTATTATTTGCAGTTCTGGAAACATAAGGAATTGCAGTTTCATCATTACAGGAAGTTTGTTCTAAATTTATTAGTTCTAAACTATTGCCATATTGTATATTAAATAATTCTGAAATTTTAAGTAAATCTGTCATATTTTTTTTGTTAATTTATTTTGATATAAAAAGGTAAAATAATCAAGGATAGTGTTTTCAAAATCAGCATCATTTAATTTTGAATAGTCTGTTTCCATATATGCTTCTGCTACCCATTCCATTTCTGCTGTAATAATTTTATTAATGCTAAATCCGGGTTCTCTTTTTTTGTTGATAAAATTTGATAACCATTTTTCTTTTATTGTTTCCCAAGTTCCGTTTGCATCAATTCGTCCTTTACTTTTTCTTTTTACAAAACCGTCGTTTTTGTAATATCCAAAATATGTTTCTTTATTTTTATAATGTGGTTTGTGTGCTGTAAAAATCATAATACAAGATACAACATTTACTTTTGAGTTAAAAAATAATTCATCGGGCATAGATAAAACTGCTTCAAGCGTATGTTTTTCAAGCAATTTCTTTTTTAATTCTAAAACTTTTCCTTTTTGAGCTAATGCACTTTGCATTGGGACAATAGCTATACAAGTTCCACCATCGGTAAGACATTCTAAATTATTTAATATAAATTCTAATTCGTCTGTATCTTTCTTCTTATTAGATTTATATGGGGGATTTAAAAATCCAACAGTTGGTTTGTTATTTTTCACTTCGCTAATAATACTACTGTCAAAACAACTGCCTTTTATTATGTTCGTTTTTCCGTCTTGATGAATATACATATTGGAAACAGCAAGAGCAAATATATGAGATTGGTATTCTGTGCCTATGAGTTGTTTGGTTTTTATTTCTTTAATTTTATTTTGGTCTCCTTTGGCATCTTCAATCATTTTTTTCATTGCACTTATTAAAAATCCACCTGTGCCTGTGCAATTATCATAAGCTATTGAATTTTTATTAACTTGTGCTAAATCTGCAAATAGCTCAGTAATGTGTGGTGGAGTTAAGACTATTCCAAGACCTTTATCACTGTTTGCATATCGTAAAAACTCAATATATAATTGTCCAAGAACGTCAAAATATTCGTGTGTTTTTATAAAAGTATTAATATTTTCGTCTATTTCATCTATTAATTCTTTTAATATTTTATCTTTCGTTGATAACGATGTGTCTGTTTTTATAAAACTGAACTGTATATTTAGATTTTCTAATCGTTTGCCGTTTATATTTGCACTATCTAATTCATTTGAAACTGTTTGCACAAGTGCATTCGCAAGATTTTTGGGTGTATTGTGAGAACTGTAAGAATTTCTAAATGCTTGGTTTTCTAAGGCAATAAGAATACAACTTATTAGCAAACTTCTTTGACTTTCAAGTATTTTATAGGTGTGAAGTTTTTCGTTGAGTTGTTTTGTAAATTCAAGTAATGTGTGGTAATCTTGTCTTATTTTTTCAGGAGTTTTAAGATAACCATCTAAGTAATTTTCTGCATTTAATAATTTATCATCAAAAACTTTGAACGCTTTTTTTTCGCTTTTTAGATGTAAAAAATGTGATACTTTTAATTCTTGCTTTGTTTCTCCGCTTATCGCAATTGCCAAAATATCAAAACTTTTGGCAAGATAAGATGCGTAAAGTAAAACTCCATCAACTGCGTATTCTGAATATTTATCACGGTTTTTACTCTCATGTTTTGTTATATTAGCCTTGCATTCAACGACAATTAATAAATCAGAATTTTTCTTGTAAGAAATCAAAAATTCTGGTCGTCCTTTTCCTGTTCCTTTCTTTGACGCAGTTTTTAATAATTTATCAATTTGCGGATTATCAGAACTTTGTTCTTCAATTTCAATTACATTTTGAAATTTTTCAAAATGCTTACGTGTTATTATTTCGGTTTTTCTTTCGTTTGCCATAATTTGTGGTTAATTTTCTAAAATTTTATATTATTGCAAAAATATAAAATTTATTGTTTTTTTTAATTGCCTTTATCGAAAACACCACAAGCCTGATGATAGCGGTATTTCATTATTCATGTTAATTCAGATGTCTGAAAATATATCTGAAAAATGTTATAAATTCATTACTATCATTTTGTAAATAATCTCTCAATCTTTTTTTTCTTACTTCAATAGATAAAGTTGAGAAATTTTTAATTAAGGATTCTTTTGCCTTTTTTCTGGCTTCTGCTAATTTATCATTTTTACCATTTAAGTTTAATATTTGAAGAGTATATCCTGCTTTTACTTCATCTTTTAAAGATGCAGATATAATACCTGTATCGATTTCAAAGACAAAATAATCAGAAAGGTCGTTTATTAAAGTTGGATTTAAAAACTTTATTTCGTCAAAATTGTCATCTTTCTTATGACCACATGTATTTCTTGAATTATCTCCGATTTCATTAAAATGATTTCCATGACAGGATACTATTAAATTGCTGTAATCAAAAGTTAATGAAACAAAATCAATACTTTTAGGCTTAATATGTTCTATATGTGATGAATTTGCATGTAACAGAATTGTTTTTTCACAATAACAACATAAATATAATTGCTCTTCTTTTAAGATAAATTCTTTTAAGTGCCTTTTTTTATCTCTCATTTCTTTTGTTACAGAGTAATCATTCCATGTAGTTAATCCTTGTGTGTCTGTGATAAAGAAACTGGGTGCTGTCTTTTTATGTATATATTTCATTATTGTAATTCCATTTGAAATTTAATATCTTGAAAAAAAGAAGAATTTTCACTTTCGTAATTTAAAATCTGTTTTTTTATTTTTGATGCTTCATCAGTATCTAATTGTTTTTTTTCAAAAAGCTTTCTATATTTTTTTCGTAATTCAGCAAGTTCTTTTGGGATATAATCGCCACCCATTATTGTCTTGACAATTGTATTTAAGTCACTTTCAAGTGGTGCTTCATTAAATTGTTCCGTTGTCGCTCCATTTGATGTTTGTTTAATAACAACTAAATTTTTATAATAAGATTTGCTTATTATCTGAGGTGAATGTGTTGCTAAAATAAATTGATTTTTCTCACTCCATTTTTGCAAATCATCATATAATTCATATTGCCATGTAGGGTGTAGTCCCATATCAACTTCGTCCATTAAAATTACTGAATTATCAGTGGTCTTTGCTTTTAGCCAAATATAAATACTCAATTTTTTTAATTCACCATGACTTAAATCTTTTGGGTTAAGATTGACATTATTTTTCTTATTTTTGAATTTAACACCTTTGAAATTATTGTCTATTGTTATTGACTTTCCAGATAATAGGTTATCTAACTCTTTCCTTGTTCTTTGAATTTGTTCTCCATATTTACCTGTTTCAATTGCTTTACTGAAATCATCATCTCTTGCTTTTTTAAAAGCCTCTAAAATTAAATTAATTGCTGAAAAATCATAAGTAAAAAGTCCATGTAAATTCTCTTGGCACTCTTTTATATGATGTTCGTAACTACTATACACATATTTTTCATTCGTAAATAATGAAGTTAGCTGTTCTTTGTTTAAGAAGTGTAATACTTGTGTATTTGGTGTTGCAAGATATACCTTATTGGAAATATCAATTAGATTTTCCTTTTTGGTGTTTGAATTATAAAGAAGGACTTGTTTATTATTATCATAATGAAAAGCATAATGTAAATTTAATTGTTCTAATTTTTTTAATAAATTATTTCTTTCAGCATCTGCTTTTATTATTAAAGTGTTAAACTCGTCATCACTTATTAATAAATTTTCAATGTCTTTACGAGTTCTGCGAATAAAACTTAATGTATAAGAAGTGTCACTTCTTCTTAAAGTTTCTTCCTCTCTTCTACTTCCAATAAAATTTCTTAATTCTCTCCAAACTAAACTGCTTGAAATTTTAGAATTAGATAAGTCATTTTCTAAATTATTCAATAACTCTATATTTTTAATATTTTGATGATTTAAACTTTTCTTCTCTTTAAGTTCTTGTAACGTTATTATTGAGTTAAAACTTAAATTATTATAATTGTTTTTACAATGAAAAAATTCTAAATTAATAACATTATCTTCGTGTTCTAACTCAAACTTAACAATACGATTCAATTTTTGTATGTCATTTTTATTTGTGATATTTTCAAGCAATGTTTTTAAATATAGATGTCTATTATCTTCAAATGCACAATGCAAAAAAGCAAAAATAAACTGTAATAGTGTGCTTTTTCCGCCTCCGTTAATACTAATTATGGGAAAAATTCTATGATTTTGTTTTTCTTCAAAGTTAATAAAGATATTTTTTAAAACTTTGTATTCATCAAGTGATATTTTTCGTATAAACATTTGTTTAAATTTTAATTAATTAATTATAAAAAAGACAAAAATATAAAATATATCTAATTTATTTGTGAGTTTATTGTTTTTTTAATTACCGCTATCGACTGTAACTTCTTGCTTGCGGTGGCTTGTGTGGTTTTTTTTGGTGTGCTTCGCACACCAAAAAAAACT
>JAOZVK010000404.1 GCA_029938185.1 Bacteroidales bacterium
ATTTCAAAAAGTAAGCTCTATACTAAATAGGTGAAAACTTTTGTATGGGTGCTTAACATTCGCTTTCATAATATTTCAAAGCCAATTATAGTGTTTCTTTTTTCATTTCATTCATTATTTCCATTGTTTTTACCGAAACAGTTGTGAGTTGTTGTAGTAATTCAATTACAAAATCCTTAAAATCTGAAAATTTGTAGTTGTTAAATTTTTCATGCAATGTTTTTTTGTGCGGATATGTATCTATTGCTTTTTTGCTGTATTTTTTTTCTTGATATTGATTTAAAACCCACTCCAAAGCCGAACGATTTCCAAGTTTATATTCCCAAGCTATATCAGGAATATTTGAAATTGTTGTGTTTTCATCAATTATTATCATTCCGTCATCTTTTATAGCCTTTAGTTTCACTTTCGGGTTTTCTTTGGGCTTTTCTTGATGTACTATTTTTAATTTATATGGTTTTGCTGCTTCATAATTTATATGCAAGTTTAAAAGCTTTTTGCCCCAACCTGACCATTTTTTGAAATCTTTGTAAAACAAAATACGAGGAAATTCTCGTTTTAAGTTATTCTTGTATTTTTCTCTGTATATTGGATTATGTATTGCAGCATAAGCATAATGAAAAATATCTTCTTTTGTAATTTTTTTGTCTTTGTAATGTTCTTTGAATAAATTTAAGCCCCAGTCTGTTACATTGCTTGTTTGCTTGTTTTTTTCGTAGGTGTATAATGGAACGCAAGTTCCACCCCTTGCACAAAAATTCAAATCTGTTAATGTATTTACTGCAAGAAAAACAATTGGAGTTTGTTCATTAGACATGAAACAAAACTGTTTGTTTTTTTTATTTAATTTTTCTCCAAAAATTTTATAATGGTTCACTGTTAATCTGTCATTTAATCTTTTTTCGCAATAGGAATTTACTTTAAAAAAAGGACGATAATGTGAGTATTTGAATAAGTCTGCATTTAATTCTATGATTGTATTTTTCTTGTAATGAGCAGTTAAAGTATCACTCCACTTTATACTTTTGTCAATATTTTTATTTTTTACACTACTATTAAATATCGCAATTGCATATTTAATTTTTTGATTTAACTCTTTTTTAGAAATATCATAAACCCATTCATCTCTATTGGTTGCAACTCCATTTGAATAAAAATCAAAAATTGAATTTTCTTCCTTAAATTTTCCTTTTTGTTTTTTATTTATTAATGGAATTAAATCCCAAAAATCATTTTTGCCTAATTTTGTCCAATTATTATTAACTGGTGTTATTGAATTAAATGGAATTTCATAAAATTTATTATCAGCAAGGTATTCAAGTTTTTCACGACGAGTAGCTCTAATATCACAAGGATGTATATATTTAATTAAGCATTCTTTATCCTTTTTAGAACTGTCTCTAACTAAAAAAACAATTGCAATACCAACTGCTGCTGACTTACCAAATATTGTATGATTTTCATTCATAAAAATCCCGTCTCTTCCTGAAAATTCACGAATATCGCCACCCAAATCAACAATATAAGCATATTGAAACTCTTGAGAAATTGAAGCTCTAAAACCGTCATAAGTTTTTTTATTTATCAAAGCATTATTTGTTACAAAAGCAATTACTCCATCGTCTGAAACTCTATCGCTTGCCCAACGAAAAAAACGGGAAAACATATCATAAACCTTTGTTTTAGTTGCGTTACTAAATTTCACATAAGTATCTTTTATACGTTCATCTATTTGAGGATAATCTTTGTTTTTATTAAAATCATTCCAGTTTTGTTGATTAGCATTATATGGTGGATTTCCAATTATTACTGAAATTTTCTTTTTGTTTTGATTTTTAATTAGTTCTAAATTTTCATTAGATACGGCAAACAAATTCTTTTGAAATGCTTGGTCTTTCCCTTTACGTTCCCAGTTAAGAGCATGATAATTTTCAAGTGTATCAACAAAAACAATATTATTGAAAGGTACATATTTATTCATTATTTGCTTATATGTAAATTCAATATTCAGGTTTGCAATATAATAAGGTAAAATTGAAATCTCATTTGCATGAATTTCATTTCTGTATTTATATTCAAGTTTTTGTGGATTAATATATCGTAATAAATCTGTAATAAATGTGCCAGTCCCTGTTGTAGGGTCTAAAATTTGCACATTTTCATCTGATAGTGTTTTTTTGAAATGATATTCCACCAAATAATCAGTGCTTTCTATCATAAATCTTACTATTTCGTTGGGTGTAAAAACAACGCCAAGTTTGTCTGCACCTTTGGGGTTGTATGCTTTATAAAAATTTTCGTAAACTATTTTTAAAAAATCTTGTTTCTGATGATAATCACCAATTTGTGCAGCATACGTTTTTATTGTTTCATAATAATGGTCAATTTTAGCGAGTGTATTGTATCTTACTTCTCTTGTAAAAAAAGTATCTACAACTTTCTGTAATTCAATTGCAACATTATTTTCTCTGTGAAAATGTGTTTCATTATAAACAGTTGAAAATATTTCATCTGTCAAAATATGTTGTATTAACATTTCTCTAATATCTTCACTTTTTATTGTCGGGTCGATACTCTGACGGCATAACTCCCAAAAATCAGCTCTTGCGATTTTAAATTTTTCATTAGTCTCAGCTTGTTCCATAATCATTTTTCGCAATTCATCAGCTATATACGGAACTTCTTCTTTAAATTGTTTAATTGCTTCAAAAAAATCAGTAATTACTTTTGGTTGATAATCTAAAAAAGCACGTAATATTCGGTCTAATTCTTTTGGTTTTGTCATGTCGCAACGCATGACTTCTTCGCCTTGTCTGTTTTCTCCGATCTTTTGAATTAGGACAATTGTTTGACTATTCTCAAAAATGATATTATCTGTTGGGTAGCCTTTTTCAATTTTCTTATCTATTTCTATGTCAATATTATCATATATATCTTTGCTTTCCCAATGCCCATAGTCAAGATTTGGTAAAGCTCCGCGAACAGTTCCGTCTGGTCTTATTCTTGTATTTTTATATGTTTCTTCTCGCAGAAGAATTAAATCTTTTGTATCACAATACGCATCAAGAAGCGATTTGAAAGCATCACTTATTACGCTTTCATTTCTTGTCGCTCCACTTTTTTGTATCGTAAGTAGCTTTTTGTAAAACTTATCTAATTCTCTTCTTAACATATTTGTACTTTATTTTGTGTAATCAAAATTCATTCTAATTCTTTGGTTATGGTATATTGTATATAATAATCTCCAAGTTTTTTGTCATAAGAAACAGGAATATAGTCTATAGAATAATTATCCGTTCCTTTACGTTCCATAAGATTGATACATTGCATTATATTTGAAAATTTCTTTGTATCAGCTTTAACTAAGTATTCAAACATAATTTTATCAAAACAAATATTTCCAGGATTTTGATTAGCCAAAGGCTTAGATACATAAAGACTTACACCCATTGAATTTTCCTCATCGTCATAATCAGATGCCATAAATACTTCGGTCTCTTCCGATGGTACTATTTTAAACAGTTCTTCGGTTTCAAATGCAGTAATTTGCATTTTATTTAATCCTTTATAAATTTTCTCAAAAGCTTTTACCAGCTTTGATATACTAACTTTTTTATTGTTATTATTCATTTCAAAAAAACATTTTAGTAGCAAATATTGCTATTGCTAATAGTGTTACAACAACTGAAACTTTCTTAAACCAAACTTGCCATATATCCAATGCTTCATCTTTGTCACTTGGCTTTGTTGTATGTTTTTTGCTATATTCATGAAAATGTGTGTGACAATTTGGGCACAATTTCATTGTTTTTCCTTTTCGTCCAAACCTACTTTTTGGTAAAATATGATGTTTATGAACATAAAAGAAAGTTCCACACTTCCTACATACACCTTTTTTTGCTTCTTTCATTTCTATAATTCTTTGGTTATGGTATATTGTATATAATAATCTCCAAGTTTTTTGTTATAAGAAACAGGAATATAGTCTATAGAATAATTATCCGTTCCTTTACGTTCCATAAGATTGATACATTGCATTATATTTGAAAATTTCTTTGTATCAGCTTTAACTAAGTATTCAAACATAATTTTATCAAAACAAATATTTCCAGGATTTTGATTAGCCAAAGGCTTAGATACATAAAGACTTACACCCATTGAATTTTCCTCATCGTCATAATCAGATGCCATAAATACTTCGGTCTCTTCCGATGGTACTATTTTAAACAGTTCTTCGGTTTCAAATGCAGTAATTTGCATTTTATTTAATCCTTTATAAATTTTCTCAAAAGCTTTTACCAGCTTTGATATACTAACTTTTTGATTGTTATTATTCATTTCAAATTAATTTTAGTATCAATATCTGAGGTTCTCAATTAATTAAATACTGTTATCACACTAATCATTATTTCATCTGATAAATTGAAAAAAATCATTAGAACACTTGACTGGTGTAAACTATCTAACAACAAATTAAGGTCTTCGACCTATTTAATGCGGCTTACGCATTCTTACAAACAACTGTCATGCAGATAGTTATATGGAAACAAATGTCGAAAAACTTTTGTAACACTACTTATTATAATGCAAATGTAATATATTATATCAAAATATGTAAAATATTAGGTCTATTAAAAACAATCGACCTGTGCAATCAAAGTCCGATAGGACGAACTATTGTAAACCCACAACGATAGTTGTGGGAATAGAGCAAAATAGTTCGTCCCTTGAGGGACTTTATGTAATAAGTTCTTTTAATACCATGATTATCATCGTGGTTTAACAATAGTTGTCGTCCTTACGGACTTTGATTGCACAGTTTGAAAAAATTCCCGAAACTCAAATTATTTATATCAATAAAGAAGATTTTGAGTTTGATACAATAAACAATTATTCCGACCTGATAAATTATGTAAATCAACAAAAAAACAAAACAAATGTTGCTATTTTAATTAGACATGTTACTTAATAGTGTTGTTGAGAATTAAATAATTAGAAATTATTATTAGTTTTATATTTGTTTAAAATCAATTATTTATTAATTTTGCTATAAGTAATTAACAATGAACAATGAACAATGGATAATTAACAATTTTGCTTACGCTTGATAAACAGCATAATAAAAAAAACAAAAGTGTTGTTTTTATATATCGACCTACTTATGTTTTTTTAATACAGTAATCTTAATGAGTTAATCGAATTTAACAATTTGTATGCTACTGATTATCAAGTTTGTTATTAAGTAATAAGTCTATTGATGAAATTCAAGAGATTGATAATTTTGAAAAGCATTAAGGCATTTTTTGTATTATATTGTTTATCAAGCATAAGTAAAATTGTTAATTATTAATTACTTATACTAAAATTAGCTTAAGTATTATTAAAAAATAACTTTCCGATTTGTTTTTTGTAAGATACTTATATATAGGTGTAAA
>JAOZVK010000048.1 GCA_029938185.1 Bacteroidales bacterium
AATAAAATTAGAACTAATAATATTGTTGTAATTTATTAATTTTTATAAGCCCAGTCATAGACCTTAAATTTAAAAAAATATCAATAGAAAAATATATAATTATGCGAAATATTTGCTTTTATTTTCAAGTTCACCAACCATATAGATTAAAAAAATATAGATTTTTTGATATAGGCAATGATCATTATTATTATGATGATTATTCTAATCGTACAATAATGAGGAAAGTAGCTGAAAAATGTTATCTTCCAACAAATCAACTAATGCTTGACCTTATTAATGCACATGGTGGTAAATTTAAAATAAGTTACTCCATATCAGGAACAGCTTTGGATCAGTTAGAAGAATATGCTCCTGATGTTTTAGAAAGTTTTAAAAAACTTGCTGATACTGGTTGTGTTGAGTTTTTAGCTGAAACATATTCACATTCTCTATCTTCGCTAAGAAGCAAAGATGAGTTTTTTGACCAAATAAAAAGACAAAGCCTTAGAATTGAAAAACTATTTGGTCAAAAACCTACAGTATTCAGAAATACTGAGCTTATTTATGATGATGGTATTGGCGAAATGGTTGCAGAACTGGGATACAAGGCTATGCTAACCGAAGGTGCTAAACATGTTTTGGGATGGAAGAGTTCAAATTACCTTTATTATAATGCATATAATCCAAAATTGAAAGTGCTTCTAAAAAATTACAAACTTAGTGATGATATAGCTTTTAGATTTTCAAATAAATCTTGGGAAGATTGGCCTCTTACTACCGAAAAATATGTTAATTGGCTTAATCAAATTGATGAAAAAGAAGAAGTTATAAACTTGTTTATGGATTATGAAACTTTTGGAGAACACCAATGGGCTGAAACTGGTATTTTTGAATTTATGCGTATTTTACCCAAAGCGATTCTTGAAAATTCTAATTTTACATTTGCTACTCCGTCCGAAGTTGCTGATACACACCAGCCAGTTGCTGCTTACAATGTACCATATCCTATTTCATGGGCAGACGAAGAAAGGGATTTAACTGCATGGCTAGGTAATGAGCTTCAAGACGAAGCTTTTGATAAATTATATAATTTGAGAGATTTAGTTAAATCAATAAATAAGCCTGAAATACAAAAAGACTGGGAATATCTTCAAACTAGTGATCATTTTTATTATATGTGTACTAAGTTTTTCTCAGATGGAGATGTACACATGTATTTCAATCCGTATGACACTCCATATGACGCATTTATTAATTATATGAATATTTTAAGTGATTTTATTATTAGAGTTGAAGATGAGTATAGTAAGATAAAAACTTTTAATACCGATAATTTAAGTAATGAAGAAATTTTAGATTTAATTGAAGAGTTTAAAAATAAAATTATTAAGTTGGAGAAACAAATAAAACCGGTTGCTATAGAAATTGTAAAAAAAGAACCTCTAAAAATTGCAAAAACGAAACCTAAATCTAAGGCTATTTCAAAAACTAAAAAAAAGGCTAAGGTTATTGAAAAAACTAAAAAAGTTTCTAAACAGATTTCAAAAACTAAAAAAGCTTTAAAAAAAATATCAAAAACTAAAAAAAAGAAATAAGGCAATTCACAATAAATAATTAGCCAATTTGCACGCAGGTATTTTAAGCTTTAACAATTCAAAAAATACGATAATATCGGGAATATTTGAGTGTTTTTTGAAGCCGTTAAAGGTTAAAAGAACAAGTGCAAATGGTTAATTATTATTTTTGATTGCGCCTAAGGCTAATTGAGCATTTTTATGTTGCTTAAGCGTAAAAAAACTTTATGAATAAAAAAAAGCGAGTTAAAACTCGCTTTTTTTTATTAAGTAGTCTTACAAAAGTTTTCAACATTTGTAAGACTACAATTGACTATATAACAGCAATTTGTAAAAACGCATAAGCCACATTAAATAGATCGAAGACCTTAGTTAAATTCTGCAATACCTTCATCTAAAGTATCTGTGATTGTAAATATTGAATCGAAACCAGATATTTCAAACACTTCAAACATAACTTCTGGCATAGTACTTAGTACTAATTTTCCTCCAATTTGGTTCATATGTTTCAAAAACATTAAGAAAACTCTTAAACCAGAACTACTTACATACGATAAATTACTGCATTCTAATATAACAAATTTTTCTTTTCTTGATACAATTTCAGTAAATTTTTCTTGAAATTCTTGCGAACTATTTACATCTATTTGACCTATTAGATCTAATATTACAATTTCGCCTTGTTTTTGTTCTTTTATTTCCATTTTTTAATATATAAATATTAATTATTAAATCTATGATATTTTTTTCTTAAATAAAACTATATTTTTATTGTTATCTCTTTTATAGGAAAAATAATCAGTCATTTTTTTTACAATATGTATTCCCAAACCACCAATTCTTTTACTCTCTACATCTAAACTTAAATCAGGTTTTGCTACTTTAGTAGGATCAAACTCAACTGCGTCATCAGTTACCTTACATATTAACATACTTTTACTTAACTCAAATTCAATTGCTATTGTATGCTCTTCTTTATCTTCGTAACCATACATAATTGTATTTGATAATATTTCATCAAGTACAATATTGTAAATACTTACTATTTTGGGTAAAATATTGTTTTCTTTTCCAAATTCCCCAAGAAATTTAACAACATTTTCCAATTCAGGTAATTTGTTTTTTATCTCAATCTTATGCATAAATCCAAGTTTAAGTTTTAGTCAATCTGTACAAAATCAAATGGCAACCTTACAATACTTTTTATCTCTTCTCCTCTATCAATCATCACTTCATCATTTTCTTTGTGTCGCCAAATTACTATAACATCATTCTCTCCTTTATTAAGAATATCTTCGAGTTTTATTATAAGATTAACAATCCTTCTGGCTGCTGACGAGTTAAAATACTCTAACTCGAATATAAATTCAGTTTTTGAATTTGGATTATTAACATATTCATTAATCCATGATTGTAAAGGTTTATAAAATTTTGCAGAATCTTCTAACAAAGATTTTCCTATAATGCAAAATTCATTATTATCTTTGTCAAATACTACTTTTGGACTATAATCAGATTCTTCTATAATTATTGATTTCATAAAATAAATAATCTAATAAGGTAATAATACATATGGTAAATTTAATATACTAAATATTTCATCTCCTTTTTCTTCCATCAATTCATCGTCTTTTTCATATTTCCATATTACAATAATATCATCATCGCTTTGAGATATTTTTTCAAGAGCAATAAGAATTTTTATAAGTTGCTTTGTAGAAGCAGAATTTATATAGTCAAAATCTAAAATGAATTTAGTTTTTTTGTTAGGATTTTTCGAATATTTTATAAGCCAATTATAAATTGGGTCATAAAATTCAAAAACATTTTCTTGTATTGACCTGCCTGAAATCTCAAAATAATTGTTTTGTTTATCCAAAACAACTTTGGGATTATTATGAGTTTTTTTTAAATTAATTGGTTCAAGCATTATCTTTTAATTAAAGTCTTCAATTTTTTATTACTGTATATCAAGTTCTGTATGTTAATAGTTTAGCTTAATAATATACAGAAAAAACAGCTTAATTATTTATATTTTTACTAATAATGAGAAAAAGGTTAAATTTTCATCTACTTTATAAAATTTAAAATGAATGTTCTCTTTAGTTTCACGTTCTATATCTATTAGCCCAAGTCCCCCTCCTTTTAAATCTTCATCTCTGTCTATTACTAAGGTTTCTCTATACAATTCTGACAAAGCACTATAGTCTAATGTATTCAATTTATGAAGGTATTGTTTTAAGCCGTCTACATCTTTATTCATAATATAATTACCTGTGCTTAGGTAATATGTTGAATTTTTTACTCCCATAAGAAAAATTGCATCATTTTTATCGCTTTCTTTATATGAATGTAAACTTATGTTTTGAATTAGCTCTACAATAAGATGAAATATTTTTCTTTGAAAATTTTTTTTACCTGCTATATTATTATTTACCATTGTTATGAGCGGGCGCAATGCTTCTTGCGAAAAATTGCCTTTTTGAATAAGTTGTATATTGTCTACTTTTATCAAATTATGCAAATTTTTCAGTTTATCAATAGAGTATATATGCTTATCTTCTACTTGAGATTTGCCTTTTAGTCTTATTACCAGATAAAAAGAAGATTGGGTTTCATTTATTTTTTCAAAATCAAAAATAAGTTTTTCTTTTGTTTTTCTAACCATCTCAATAAAACCTAAGCCTGCTCCGCCTGCTTCGGTTAATTTTTTATTAGTCAAAATGTCTCTATAAAGTTTCTTGAGTTCAACTCCACTAAGGGTGTTTACTCTTTCGAGCTTTTCTTTAACAAAAGGAATTTTGTTATTATCAATAATATTTACTGAAATAACATAAAATGAGTTCCCAATATTTTTAGTAATAAACAATTCGTCACCAGAAACATGTTTTTTAGATTGAGCATCATCTCCATATCTTACAATGTTTTGATAACTTTCAATCATCAGAAATGATAATTTATTTCTTAACTTGCCAAAACCTTTGTTTGCTTCAAGTCTTTTACTGATAAAGTCTGATGCTGTAGCAATAATCTTATTTGTGAAACTTCCCTGATAGGCAAAGCACATTTCATTATCACTTAATTCTGTAAATAGCTTGTATGTTGTTGTTATATCCATGCAATAAAAATTAAAACATGAGCACAATATAAAAGAAATTATATTAAAATAAAAATTTTATGTTTTTTAACTTTAATTTATTCAAAAAATAAATTATAAACGTCTATAAAAACAAAAGAAATCCAATAACAATTATGCTCACAATAATTGGAATTGTTTTAAGCCAAGTTGTCCAAATTTTAAGTGCTTCTTTCTTGTTGCCTTGATTTATTGTCTCTTTTTTACTATATTCATGAAAGTGAGTGGCAATTAGGACAAAGTTTAACAGTTGCTCCTTTTTTATCAAACACTCCTTTGGGTAAAATATGATGTTCGTGTACATAAAAATAATTATTACATTTCTCACATTTTCCTTTTTTAGCTTCTTTCATTAATTATATATTTCTTGTAATTCTAAAATGTATATAGTAATCTTTCAATTCTTCATTATAAAATACTGGAATAAAATCTATTTCATAAGTGTTACTTCCCTTGCGTTCCATAAGCTCGATACATTCAGATACATTGGTCAGTTTACTAATATCTGCTCTAATAAGATTTTCAAACATCAGTTTATCAAAACTAATTGGTTCTAATTTTTCTTTTGCCAAAGGTTTTGATACATAAATACTAACTCCCATACTGTTCTCTTCTTCGCCATAGTCGGTTGATAGCAAAACTTCACTTTCTTTTGATGGATACATTTTAATTAATTCCTTATCCATTTCGCTAATTTGATGTTTATCTAATCCTTCATATATTTTTTCAAAACTTCTGGCAAGTTTATGTATACTTACAGTATTCTGGTTTGTATTCATAATTATTTATTTAAAATTAAGAACTCTAACAAAAGTTTTTCAGTATTTTATTGCAAAATAATTTTTTAAAAATACAATTTAAAAAAAACTCAAAATAAAACCAATGATAATCGTACTCATTACAACTGAAACACTTGTGAACCAGACATTCCAAATACTACGTGCTTGTTCTGCATCATTTGGTTTTGTTGTTTTCTTTTTGCTATATTCATGAAAATGTGTGTGGCAGTTTGGACAAAGTTTTACTGTTTTTCCTTTTTTACCAAATTTACTTTTGGGTAAAATATGATGCTCATGTACATAAAAATAATTATTACATTTTTTACATTTTCCTTTTTTAGCTTCTTTCATTTTATTTTATACTGTATCTTTAAATTTGCAAAATTTGTTTTTCAACAGTTGTTTATATGATAGTAATTTACAAAATGCTAACATTTAGTGTATAATTCTAAAATGAATATCAAATTTGTTTATTTTTTTTGTATAAAATACTGGAATAAAATCTATTTCATAAGTGTTACTTCCCTTGCGTTCCATAAGCTCGATACATTCAGATACATTGGTCAGTTTACTAATATCTGCTCTAATAAGATTTTCAAACATCAGTTTATCAAAACTAATTGGTTCTAATTTTTCTTTTGCCAAAGGTTTTGATACATAAATACTAACTCCCATACTGTTCTCTTCTTCGCCATAGTCGGTTGATAGCAAAACTTCACTTTCTTTTGATGGATACATTTTAATTAATTCCTTATCCATTTCGCTAATTTGATGTTTATCTAATCCTTCATATATTTTTTCAAAACTTCTGGCAAGTTTATGTATACTTACAGTATTCTGGTTTGTATTCATAATATTAATTTATTTTATGGGATTCAAGCTTATGTAATCACAGGCTAGCCATAAAAGGTTGAACTCTCTTGTTTTTCAAGCAGTTTTAATCATAAAGTTAAAGTGAACTTTTGCGAAACTTTGCGATAAAAAAATGTCTAACTTAAAACTGGTAGCCAGCGTAAGCAAGGTAAAAAGGCTCGAAGAGCCAAAATTATTTTACATAAAACTTAATTGTTAATTCAGTTTCGTTTTTCAGATAATCCACTGCTCTTATTTTTACAGTATTAACTGTGTTTTTTCTAAACCCTTTGATATACTTTGAGTACTCAATTTCCCTGCCATTATTTACTTTATAATATATATATTTTGCACCAATGACTTCGTCGGTGGCTGCTAAATATAAAATTGTATATGGTGGATATACCGATAATCCGTCTTTAAAATCAATAGCTTCAATATTGAAGCTATGTGTTATTTTAGGTCCTTTTTTATCTAAATAAATAAAAAAATCAGCTCTATTTCTGTTGTTTACATTATCATAGCCAAAATATTCTATTCTATGTAAGCCTTCTTTTTCAAAACCAAATGGTTCTATATATCTTATTTCTTCTCTGTTTCCATCAATACTATATGTAATACTTTGTAATCCAGATTCCTTATCAACAGCAGTAAATTTTATTCGGGTGTTTTTATTAACAAAGACAGTATCTCTTGCTTTAAATATTGTACCTAAAAAATGGTGACTTAGCAATGGTCCACTTAAATCAACATAGGCTCTACTAACCACATGTTTATATTTACGATATCTTGTTCCATCTTTTTTTGTTTGATTTTCCATATTATCAACAGCATAGTATTTTACTACATGAACACCAGGAACACTTGGTAAATAAAACGGTTCTTTATATGTATTAAACTCTTTACCATCAATAGAAAACAATATTTTTTTAACACCAGCTTTGTTATCAACCGCTGTAAGTTTCATTTTTGTACGTCCTGAAAAAAATACTTGGTCGCCTGCCATATATCTGTCTCCTAAAATATCGGCTGCCATAATTGGTGCAGTTTTGTCAAGATAAAAATCTATGACAGTTTTTGGTTCAATATTACCTACATTATCAATAGAATAATATGTAATTTTATGGTCTCCATCGCTTAAATGTGCAATTGGTATTGATTTACCTTTTATATATCTTAACTCTGTACTATCTTTATCAATAGTATATAGTGTTTTAGCCACACCAGAAACACTATCGGTTGGGTCTAAATAGATTTGTGTTGCTACTGAAATTACTTTATTTTGAGCTATTCCAGTAATATTATAAAATGTTTTTGGTGGTGTTATATCTACAATAAATTTTTTCACAACAGATACTTCTGGGTTTCCTACTTTATCGACAGCATAAAATTTAACAGTTTTACCACCTTGAGTATTCACAGGTATTTTTCCTGTATATGGTTTGTATGCTTCATTGTTTATAGAATAAAACAATTGGTTTATACCAGATAAATTATCACCAGTTGATATATTAAGTTCAAGCTCTGTTCCATAGTATTTGGTTGTTGAAGTAAAATATCTATTTGCTTTTTCAAACTTTATACTTGATTTTGGCGTTGAACCGTCTACATAAACCTCCCAAAGTACTTCTGTATGTGGTACTATAGTTTTTTTTGTTTCAGGATCAGTTGCATATTTTGTTCTAACTTTATTTAATCCCTCGGTATCAAAAAAATAAGGGTTTACTTTTTGTTTTTCGCTTGTCATCAAATGTCCTTTATCGTCTGGACTTGAAGCTATACGAATATAAGCAGGTAATTTTTTGTTCCAATATAACTTACCGTCTTCTCCTACATGATATTTGATTTCATGTTTTTGTTGATCTTGTGAGTATCCTAAATTTAAGAATATTATACTCATAAATACAACTAAATAAATAGTTTTTAAATTCATATTATTAATTATTTGTTCTTATTTTATTGGAATTTTAATACTAACACTTGTAAATTTATCTTTATCTGATTCTGCAACAATTACACCTTTATGTAGTTTAATTATATCTTGTGTAATATAAAGCCCTAAGCCAGTTCCTTTTGCAGTTGGTTTAGTTGTAAACAATGGGTCAAAAACTTGTGGTACTTCAATTTTTGCCATACCTATCCCGTTGTCTTTTATTATGATTTCAAATTCATTTTCGTGTAATTTTGTTTTAATTTCAATTTTTTGAGAATATTGTTTGTTTAATGCTTTTTCATTTAAGGCGTAACATGAATTATTTAGTATATTTTGAATTGCTTCAGTCAATTCAGTAGGTAAAATTTTTTGAATATTAATATTTTTATCAAACTCAAAAAGAATTTCTGCATCTATTTTTTCAAATTCTTTTTTAGTATTCTGATAAGCAAGTTCTATTGAACTTTTAATAAATGTATTAATATCTGTTTCAATAAATTGATTAGACCTTTCTTTTACTAATTTTTCCATACCTTTGATAACTCTTGTAGCACTTAATCCATGTGAGTGAACCTTTTTAAGATTACTTGAAATCATACTTGTTACCTCATCAATATCTTCTCTATCTTCAGTATCAATATCTTCGCCAATTTCGTCAAGTATTTCATTAATTTCTTCGGTTAGTTCACCAGAAATTTGCGAAAAGTTATTAATATAATTCAATGGATTGATAACCCTATCGACAATACCTCTGATTAGAAGCCCTATTGATGCAAGTTTTTCTTTTCTTATCAATTCCTCTTGCATTTCTTTAAGGTCGGTTAAGGTTTTTTGTAAATCATCAAGAATTTCGGCTTTTATAAATGCTGAAAAAATATGGTCACTTAGGTTTGTAGCCATACTTATATCTGAATCACCAAAAGCATTACTACTCTTCATATTTGATAAAATAAGAATACCTTTTATCTGTTCTCTAACTTCTACAACAATTACTAATGATGATTTTGGTTTTTCTAAATATTCAAGCTCGCTAAACTCCTCAAACAACACTTCGTCTTGGTTTAGATATATTCCATCATATAATTCTTTTGAGTTACTTAAATAATTATCAACCACTTGCTTTAGTGATAGTTCTATATTATTTATTTTGGATAATTCAATTCCTGTTGATGCTTCAAATTTATAGGTATTTGTTGTTTTGTCGAGTATTAATGCAAGAGTTCTATCGGCATTTGATGCTGTTTCAAAACTCTTTAGAAATGACATTAATAGGTTTGTAAAATGTATTTCGGAATTAATAGCTTGCACTATTTGATTAATTGTGTGTAGCTCATCGTTTTGTTGCAATATTTGTTCAGATTGAATTTGTATTTCTTTTTGCTGTTGTAATATTTCATGATTTTTGTTCTCAAGTTCTATATTTGCTTTCTTTTTTTGGCGGAATGCATAATAAAACAAGCCTGCTATTATAATAAATATCAAAATAATACCACCAAGTATTATAAAGCCCTGCTGACGTTTTACCTTCTCTGCTCTTGCTTTTTGTTCTAATGCTATGGCTTCGTTTTCGAGTGCTTTTTGTGCTAATTCTGCTTTTGATAGAGTACTGGTAAGCGAATCGGCTTTGCTACTGGCAACTTTTACTTCTTCTTCTTTTTTCTTTATTTCTTTGTTTAATTCTAACTCTTTTATTTTTTTTTCAAGTGCAATTTTTTCAGACTTAATTTTTTCTTTTTCAGCTTTTTGTCTTTCGTTGTCAGCAAGAATTTGACTTTGTACAACCTCTTCATCTGACATTTGTTTATAAAACATTAAATATTTTGAAAGGTACTGTTGCGAAACAGCTTTGTTTCCTGCATTCTCATGTGCTTCTGCAAGTTGTAAATAAAAAACAGATATTTTTTCTAAGTTGTTAAGTTCTTGTGCAAAAACTAAAGCTTCTTCCAAATATTTTATTGCTTCATTATACTTTTTAAGATGCTTTAATGATGATGCTAAATTTAGTAAAGCATTAAACAATATCTCTTTACCTTTTTTTGTATCTTTACTTGCACGTCTGGCAGCAACTGCTTTAGACAAGTGTTTAACAGAATTTTCATACTGTCCTAAGTCGGCATATATCATACCCAGATTAGTATTTATGCCAGCAATTCCATTTTCGTTTCCTAATCTTTCATTATACTTTAGCGATTCCACATAAAATTCTACACTTTTTTCGAAATGATTTTTATTCCAATATATTCTTGCTATCTGATTTAAAAAATCACTTGCATTACGGAAATCTTTTTTTTCAAGATATATTTTATAATTCTTGACAAATTTTTCAACCTTAAATGAATCTTGTCTTGCTAGTACTTGTTTCTCGTATGTTTGCGAAAAACAATCATTTATAAGCAAAGTAAATACAACTACAAAAAGTAAAACTATATATTTTTTCATTTGTTTTAGTAATAAATTGTTACAAAATTAATAAAATATAATACAATCAACAAATGATTTTTACCAACTAAATTATAAATATACAAAGTATCACAATTAGTCTGCCATTGTACGCATAATGTTTGTATTTTAAGTTAAATAATTAGAAAATATATTTAGTCTAACCTATATAACTTATGGGATTTTGTTTTTTATTATACATTTTTCTTTATATAACTAACTGAAGTTTCGGAGTTCGTAAATTACTCATAAATAGATTATTAAAAATACAAATATTATTAAAATCAACCTAAATATACATTTGTACTATTTGTATATCAATGTATTATGATAATATTTATTAAAGAATTTTGTTTTAAATGACATTAGGCATGCCAATATATCAAGCCTACGGCATTTAAAAGCAACAATTCGGGTAATTTTGTAAATTGAATTGTAAACGTCTTATATTCTAAAAAATAATAATATTTCTACTTTACTAACTTAAATAATGCTAAAAAGACAATATTGATGAAACATATAATCTTTTATATAAAATGAAAAAAAGTTTTATCGAAAATGAAATTGAGGAGTTTATAGAATACGTAAATATACTTTTTGAAAATATTCCATATTTGATTGTTCACAAAACCGAAAAGTATTTTCATTCGCTGTTTTATCTTGTTATCAAAATGTTAGGTTTTAAAATTGATGCTGAAATTCTGACAATAAAAAATAGAATTGATGCCATTGTGAAAACAGAAGAAAATATTTACATTATAGAATTTAAAATAAACCAATCGGCCAAAGTAGCAATTCAGCAAATTAAAAATAAAAAATATGCCCTTAAATATGCTGATGACAAGCGACAAATTCACTTACTTGGAATTAATTTTGATACTAATAAAAAAACTATTGACGATTGGATTTTAGAAACAGGTTTTCGACCTATTTAATATGACTCTTCGAGCCTTTTTATGTTGTTTGCGTATGATGATAGTTAAATTTTTACATATTAGGGATTCAGAATAAGTAGTGTATTAAGTAATTAACAATGAACAATGGATAATTAACAATTTTGCTTACGCTTGATAAACAGCATAATAAAAAAAACAAAAGTGTTGTTTTTATATATCGACCTACTTACTAAAGAAACTTATGACTTGTTTCAGTGGAAGTATTTTTTATTGGCAAACTACTTATTTAACTTTTCCAGCAAAAACAAGAATATCATCAGTTTGTGGACGCTTACCTTTCCAATTGCTTAGAGTTTTTTCTAATAAATCTTTTTGGTCATTAAAAGGTTGTTCAGATATATCAACTAATAAATTAATAAATTTTAGAGAAAGAAATTTGCGAAAATTATCACCACCCAACTGGTCGGCATATCCATCGGAGTATGAATATATAATATCATTTTTTTTCAATTGAAATTCTTGGTTTTTAAAATTAGTTTCTTTTAAACCAATTCCAATTGGTTGCCGGTCTGCTTTTATTTTTATTTTTTCTTTGTTTCTAACTATATAAAGATGATTATACGCTCCAGCAAATTGTAATTTTCTTGTTTTTAAATCAATAATACTTAAAGAAATATCAATTCCGTCTTTTGATTTACTGTTTGCAACATCTTGTTTTAAAGCTCTTTTTAAAAGAACTCTCATTTCATTTAAAATTTTATCGGGTGTCAAAACTTTGTCTTTTGAAGTTATTTCATTCAAAATTGATATTCCAAGTATACTCACTAAGGCTCCTGGAACTCCATGTCCAGTACAATCGGCAATTACTAAAATTATACTGTTTCCTTTTTTCTTCGACCAATAAAAATCTCCACTTACAACATCACGAGGTTTAAACAAAATAAAATACTCGGAAAAACTATCAGCAAAAATATCAAACTGTGGAAGCATAGCATTTTGAATATGACTCGCATAATTAATACTATGGGTTATATTTTTGTTTTTTTTGGAAAGTTCAATATTCTGATTATCCAATTCTTTGGCATTAAAACTTAATTCTTCGGTAAGTGTTTGTAATTCATCATTTTTATTGTTAATTATTTGACTTTTTTCTTTAAGTCTATTGTGGTTTTTTTTATTAATTTTATAAGCTCTTAAAATAAAAATGATTAAAACAAATACTGTTAAAATGAAACCATATGCCCATATTAATCCTTGTTTTTGATTTTCTATCATTTCATTCTTGACTTGCAAATGCTGTTTTTGGTTTTTTATCTTATCATTTAATTCGGTTAAAATTTTTTGTTTATCTTCTACTTCTGTTATTTGAGATTTTATATAATTTTGTTTTTTTGTAATAATTATATTTTTATTGCTCACAAGTTCTTTTTGATTGTTTATTTCATCTGATAAAAATAAAAGATTATTTTGTTGTTTCAAAATATCATTTTTTTGATTCAATAAAAGTGTTTCTTGTTCTTTAATTCCTTCCGATTGACGATTTAATTTTAACTTTTGATTTACTATTCTATTTTTTTGAAGAAATATAGAATCATTTTGTTTTTTGATTTTAGATTTCTGTAGTCTAATTTTATTTTCTTGTTGTTTAATAGAATCTAATAACTGTTTTGATTTAATTTTTTCATCTTTTAACTCTTTTTCTTTGTCGAGATACAATTTTTTTAAATCCAATTCTTTACCACCCATAAGTGTTAATCCTGAACGAATTGATAAGTTTTGTTCTTTTATGGTCTTGGTATTTATTTCAAAATTCACTTTATTAATATTATTTATTAAATTAATCATTATTTTCTCCTTATTATGAGAGTTCTCTGTAAAAAGTAATATTGATTTAAATTTTTGAATTTCTTTATAAATAGAATTTAATTTTATCAATTTTTCAAAAGTAACATAAATTACATGTGGTTTGTTTTGTTCAATTTCATTTATATTATTTAATTTAATAATCTTAATATTCTTATTTTTAAGTTTTACTGTTTTAGAAAGTTTCCTAAATTCATTTTCAATATTTCGGTCTACGCCGAAAATAGCTATTGTAAAATTTTTAAAATTTGCTTCGTTCTCCCATTGTATATTCTGACAGCTTTGATAAACTAAAGAAACCTTTATTTGAATTTCATCTAATTGAGCAAAACTTTTGCTTGTAAATATATAGAGCAGAAATGAAATTAGTATTTTTTTTTTCATTATCAAGTTTAAACAAAATTTATCTAAAAAATTAAAAAATTAAAAATTTAGCAAGAATACAAACAAAAATCAACTTTATAAAAATTAAATCATTTTAAATTTACACAAACGGTTCATTTAATATTTATAAATTTCTTAAAAATAAAAACTCTACAAACTTAAAACAAATTATTTAATTAACTAATAAATAGTCTAACAAAAGTCTTTCAGCATTTATTATTTTATAATCAATTATGTTACAATTGTTTATAAAAACACATAAGCCACATTAAATAGGTCGAAGACCTTAATTATAATATTATATATCAACAAAAAGTTGTTTAGACAAAGTTTAAAGAACTATTATTTCAATAATTGTTCCGAAATAATTATCTTTGTAGTAAAATTGATACTATGAAATATCTAAACTTATTAATTCCCGTTTTATTAATATTTTTTTTTACAGAAACAAAAGCGCAAAACCGTACTATAAGTGGACAAATAACCTACAACAAAACTGGTGAAGTAGTTTCGGGTATTAAGGTTTCAGTAAAGAAATGTTCTGAGTTTACTTTAACTGACCACCTTGGTAACTATATATTAATTATTCCTGACAGCATAAAAAATATTGAATTTCAAGATTTTCTTAATCTGCAAATAGAAAAAGTTAATATTATTAGCAAAAATATTATAAACCTGACAGTTAGCAAGAAAAAACTAAGTATTTATGATACACCTATTGAGGAGCTTGTTAATATGGAAGTCGAAAATATTGAAGTTATTACAGCATCTTTAAAATTGCAGAACATTGATTTTGCTCCTTCAAATGTTACGGTAATATCGCATAAAATGATAGAAGAACGTGGTTATCAAACTTTAATTGATATTTGTCAAGATATACCCGGTTTTGATTTTTTGATTTATGAAGACGGAGGCGGTGAATATCCTACATTCAATATGAATAGAGGAGTAGGAACTATAGGAAATACCAAAATGTTGATTATGGTTGATGGAATTATTCAAAACAATATAAGCTTTAATTGGTCATTGCTATGGACTTACGAAAATTTACTAATTGATATTGAAAGAATTGAAATAATTGAGGGACCAGGTTCATCAATTTATGGAGCACAGGCTTTTACAGGAATAATACATTTTATTACTAAGAAAAATTTTGATGGTGTTGTGATTAAGCCATTCTATGGTTCAAACAAAACCTTTGGAATTGATGTTTTTGTAGGCAAAAATTTTAAAAATAATGCAAATTTATCAATAGCTTTTCATAAATACACTTCCTCGGCAGATGGAGAAGGAAGATACGACCCTGGCAATTATTTTCATAACATTAAATATCCTAACACAATTTTATATGACTATGATAATGACGGAAACTATGTTACTAATACAACAAATCCGATTGGCGGGCAAGCAATACCCAGCGGTTTTCAAGCATGGCATAACTCTTTTTCGTTTAGAACAAAACTTAGTCTAAAAAATTTTGAAATAGGTTTATTTTTATGGGAAAGTAACAGAGGTATATCATCTTACCTCACGGCTTACGAATACAATATCACTAACGAAAATAGTGGCTCATCTTCAAGAGGCTATCATATTTATACAAAAAATATTACTAATTTTAATGATAAATTAAGTTTGCATACCAATTTGGTATTTCGTTCAACAAATATCTTACCCGAAACAAGTTTTTCTTATTTGTACAGGTTTCCTAATTTGATGAAAAGTTACTCTGCATTTGCTTATCAAGCGTACTTAGAAGAACGATTAACATATATTTTATCAAAAAAAAATGATTTGCTAATTGGTCTAAGAAGTACTGTGAGTGTGAAAAGTCCACGAGTTGTTTCGCTCAACTATAAAGCCAACGGAATTTCTGAAACAGAATCGTCGTGGAACGAGGCTATTGCAGGAAACGGTTTAAATGTAAAAGAGACTGTTCCTTCATATTTTGTTAATGAAATTGCAGTTTACGGAGTGTGGAATACTCAATGGACAAGTAATATTGCTTCATCGTTTGGAGTACGATATGACAAAAGCTCTGAATATGGCGATATTGTTAATCCTCGACTATCACTAATATATAAACCATTGAAACAATTTGGAGTAAAATTTCTTTATGGAACAGCTTTCAAACAACCAAGTATTTTTGAACTAAAAAATGAATTTAGAGGGAATCCTAACTTAACACCCGAAAAAATAACAACTCATGAGATTGAATTATTTAGTAAATTATATGAAAATAAAATAAAATTGAAAACAAATATCTTTTATTCTGATATGAAAGACTTTATTGATAAAGTTCCTGATGCAAGTATGCCTTCGGGTGAAAGATACGAAAATAAAGATAAATTTAAGGTTGCCGGTTTAAGTTTCGAATTTAATTACTATATAAACAAAAACATACGTATATATTCAAATTATATGTATTTGCAGGGCAAGCTACAAGATTCAAGCAAATGGTTTCAAATAGAACGTACAGCACAACACAAAATTAATGCAGGAATAAATATTAAATTACTTAATAAAAAATTAAATATTAACATGCGAGCAAATTTTGTTGGTAAGCGTAAAGCTCAAATAACAAACAAATGGTTGCAACAATACAAAGGCGGATATGCTCCAAGTTATACAAAAATAAATTTTGTAATATCATATAAAGCATTTAAAAGATTTACACCGCAATTAATTATCGAAAATCTTTTTGACGAGCAATTTTATGGAATTGGACGCGAGAGCGGTAATAGTTTTATTGACGAATACGATTATAAAACTAATTCAAATCCTGATGGTTTTGTACCATCATATCACCCACAACCAGGCAGAACATTTTTAATTAATATGAAATTTACTTTTTAAGGTCTTCGACCTGTTTAATGTGGCTTACGCGTTTTTGTAAACAACTGTAACATAGTTGATTGCAAAACAATGAATACCGAAAAACTTTTGTTAGACTACTTACCTCAATGTTTATTGTACCAATTTTTTTTTTATTTCACTCGGTATATTGCAAAGACCATAAGAAGTATCTTCATCAACTGAAATTCCATTTAGGCAATTCACAATAAATAATTAGCCAATTTGCACGCAGGTATTTTAAGCTTTAACAATTCAAAAAATACGATAATATCGGGAATATTTGAGTGTTTTTTTAAGCCGTTAAAGGTTAAAAGAACAAGTGCAAATGGTTAATTATTATTTGTGATTTGCCTAAGTATCTTACAAAAAACAAATCGGAAAGTTATTTTTTAATGATTCCTAAGCTATTTTTGCTCGTATTTTTATAAGCTCAGTTTAAAGCCATTTTTACACAGCCTTTTCTTCTCTTGCGTAAGCTGACTGCCAACTTAATTTAAGAAAGTTGTACTGATATAGTATGAAAACTTTGTTTTTTAACACAGTTTCACAACATAATAATATATCTAAGTTTTCTTACAAAAGTTTTTCGACATTTGTTTTCGTATAATTGACTATAAGTAGGTCGATATATAAAAACAACACCTTTGTTTTTTTTATTATGCTGTTTATCAAGCGTAAGCAAAATTGTTAATTACTTATAGCAAGATATACAGAAATGCGTAAACCACATTAAATAGGTCAAAGACCTTAATTTTTAAAATAATGTTTAAATTTTCTATGCACATTATCAAAAGGTATTAATTGCATTCTAAAACTATACCTATTATCTATTTCTATATAGTAATTTTTATTTTCGTTAACATCTATTGATAAACTTCCTAATGTACTTTTTTTATCTCTTTTAAATCCGTAGAAAATAGTAAATTTTATATATTTATTTCCCTTACTTTGAAAATTATAAATAAGTGTTGAATTTCTACTTATAGTTCCTACAATTTTATCATTTACTAAGACATTTATAGGAATAGCTCCAGCACCACCACGTCTATAAATATTTAATGTTGCTATATTTGAATTATTACTTATATTTGTTATGTTTGAATTACCGGTAGTTTTATTTTGTGTTTTGATTTTAATATCATTTTCAAACATTTTTTTAGATAATTCTTCCACTTTCTTAAATAAGTCATTATCCCCATTTTCTGTTTTTACATACTGTTGTAATTCAACAGAACCAGTCGTAACATTAACAAGTTTTGCTGTTATAAAATAATTATCTCCCATTTTTTTTAATATTGAAACACAAACAAAGTCAGCTCCCATTTGTTTTCCGAGTTTACTTATTTTGTTTTCATCCACCAATCCTGTTGCTTGATATTTGTTTTCTTTTAATACTTGCTGTATCATAACTCGTTCTACCGGTTTGAAATTTTTAGAGTTTGTTAATCCTGTGCTTAAAACTTCCCTTACTATTTCTGCATAACCAGTGTTGCTGTCGTCAGTAGGGTCAAAAACGGCTACTTTTTTTTGTGCTGTTGCTATTGATATAAATAGCATTAGAATTAAGATAATCTTTAACTTTTTCATGTTCATTTTTAATTAATTATTAGTAATTTTATTTATAATTTCATCTGATATATTTATGCTTACAAATTCCAAATAAGCGGTTTGTTAAAATTTGGACATAAAAAAAGCGTGGAACTGTTTAACTCTTATTTGAAACTGAGGCTCTGGAATACCTATACCCACAAATAAGAACAGTCCACGCCAGAGGCGTGAACGTCTTACTTATTAGACTTGTAGGTATTGAAATTTTCCAGATTTCAGTTTCAAGACAATAAGCTAACGCTTTTTATTTTAATATTTTGTTATTTTTGTTTTATCTTATATATTTATTATTTAATTTAATTTATAATAATGAAATTTTTAAGTAGTCTTACAAAAGTTTTTCCGTTTTTTATTAGAGTAAGTACTGTTACAAAAGTTTTTCGACATTTACATATTCATAACTTTCTGATTAGATTGCCTTTGTACTAATGCGTAAGCAACTATAAATAGGTCGAAGACCTTAAATGTTTAATATATAGCACATATCTAACAGTATTAAATAGGTCTAA
>JAOZVK010000405.1 GCA_029938185.1 Bacteroidales bacterium
TAGCCAACTTGTTTTGTGTTTTTTTTACTCATTTAGTGCATTTTAAGATGTGTAATGATAATTTACAAAAATAAACAAAACTTTAGACCTGTGCAATCAAAACCAAATATCACATAAAATATTTTTTATTTGATTGCACAGGTCGCTTTGAATGTACAATTACTTTGATTAATAATTGATAATAGTTTGTTAATGTTAAAACTATAACTGCTTAGAGTATAAATACATTCATTACACACAAATTTATTTTTACTATCAAAGTTTCGAACTACCAATCAAAAGTCTGATAGGACGAACTATTGTAAACCCACAAAGATATTTGTGGTAGGGTAGAGCAAAACTTTTAATTGTTCACTTACTATAATGCCTCAATAACAACAGCTGAAGCTCCACCGCCACCATTACATAAACCAGCTACACCATATTTAGCATTATTTTGTTTCAAAACATTTAGAAGCGTTACTATAATTCTTGTACCTGAAGCTCCTAATGGATGCCCTAATGATACTGCTCCTCCATTGACATTAACTTTTGAATGATTGATATTTAACCCATTAATGGCAGCAAGTGCAACAGCCGAAAATGCTTCATTAACTTCGTAGTAATCAATATCATCAATCTTTAGTCCTGCTTTATCTATTGCTTTTGGAATTGCTTTTACTGGAGCTGTTGTAAACCACTCTGGCTCATGTGCAGCATCTGCGTAACCAATGATTTTTGCCAAAGGCTTTACACCCAACTCTTCTGCTTTTTCTTTACTCATTAATATTATTGCAGCAGCACCATCATTTATTGTCGATGCATTTGCAGCAGTAACAGTACCATCTTTTTGGAATACAGGACGTAGTGATGATATTTTTTCAAACTTAACATTTTTGTATTCTTCATCTTTATCAACAACAATTAGTCCTTTTCTTGTTTTTATTTCTACAGGAATTATTTCATTTTTAAATTTCCCTGCTTCACTTGCTGCTGCCGAACGTTTATATGATTCTATTGCATATTCATCTTGTGCTTCGCGCGTAAACTTATATTCTTTAGCACATAGTTCGGCAGCACTACCCATATGATAATTATTGTAAACCTCCCACAAACCATCTTTAACTAAGCCATCTATCAGTTTTCTGTCTCCTAATTTATTACCCATTCTGACAGCATCTGTATAATATGGAACACTTGACATATTTTCCATTCCACCTGCCAATACTACATCGTTGTCGCCAAGCATTATTGTTTGTGTTCCAAGCATTACAGATTTCATACCCGAAGAACATACTTTATTTACTGTTGTACAAGGAACTGTATTTGGAACACCACCAAATATAGCTGCTTGTCTTGCAGGTGCTTGTCCTAAGTTTGCAGAAATAACATTACCCATAAAAACTTCATCAATAATTTTGGCTTCGATATTTATTTTACCAATAGCTCCTTTTATTGCTGATGCCCCTAATTGTGTGGCTGAAACTTTTGATAACGAACCACCAAAGCTTCCTATTGCTGTTCTAACTGCTGATACAATATATACTTCTTTCATCTGTAAAATAGTTTAGTTATAATATTAAATAATTATGTTTTATTTTTTTTTGGCTACACGTTTAGTATTTGACATTATTTTATTTTTTGACATGATTTACAGAATTAACAGGATTGATTTTATACTGTTACGAAATACCTGATAAACAATACTGTCCAACCCTACGTGGGTAGCCTCTTTTTTTAAAACAATGAGACTGTTCAGTCCTATTATGCAACTTTGTTATTAAAAGGTGTCTAACTTAAAACTGATAGCCAGAAGTACCAATGTTAGAAGATTTTATTAAAATTGCTCTTCAGTTTTTATTACCATTCCGCCTGTTTGCTCAACCCAAATAGAGATTAATTCGCCTTCATTAACAATTTTATGTACAGCATTGCCATATACACTTCTAACTCCCTCGCTACGTGCTTTATCTCTGTTTGTTATTAGTTCCAATATTTCAGACACTCTTTTATTAAATTTTTCCGATGGCATTCCGTATACATTATCATTACTTCGTTTAAAAATATAAGGAACATTATTTTCATCATATAATTCGAGCTTAAAGCCTTTGTCCTGTGATATATGATTGCTAAAAATTCTATATGGAATTACTAAATTTGTTTTTTTTCCAGAGCTAATTTCACTATAATCAAAATTCATAATTATAGCATCAAAGTATATATCTGTTCCTTTAATTTTTATTTTCTGAACATTGTCATTAAAAGTAAAGTTTGAATAATTATAAAATCTTACTTCTAAATCACAAGTATTAGAAATATAATCAATTTTTTTAACATTAATTTCTGCAACTTTATACCTTTTATCAAGTTGTTTTATTACTGATTTTAGTTCCTTTATTCGTTTTTGATTTTCAAAAAAATCGCCCATTGAGCGTATTCCTGTAGACATGCCAACAACAAACAGCAAAAAAACAAATACTGCTAATAGTATTGGGATATTTTTAATTATATTGAAAACTATTTTTGAAAATACACTTCCTATTATATATATTTTTTCTATTATTGGTGTTCCCTGTTTATTTTCAGTAGAAGATGCTTTGTGTGCTAACTGCCGTACTCTTAGAGCATTAAAAATTGTTAAGAAAATATATAAAAAAAAGAAACCTATAAGTATAGATATTCCAGTACCATTTGTAAAAAAATATAAAATAAAATCAGACAATGGCTTTAGAAACCAGTTTAGTTGTTCTAATAATTCAAATGTTTCTTTCATCTTGGTTTTAAATTTACTGAGGTCTTAAGTAATTAACAATGAACAATGGATAATTAACAATTTTGCTTACGCTTGATAAACAGCATAATAAAAAAAACAAAAGTGTTGTTTTTATATATCGACCTACTTAGATCTATTTTATGTGGCATACGCATTTTTGTAAATTACTATCATGTAGTTAATTGTACAAAAATAAATATCGAAAAACTTTTAATTTTTAACTATCGCCTGAAAAACAATCTATTATTAAAAATAAAAAGTCAAAAAATTATTGTATAATTTCTTATATTTTTTAACGAAATATTTTATAAATATATGAATATCAAGATATAAACCAATTCGTAATTATAAATTCATAATTCGTAATTCGTAATTTCCTTACGGTGTTTCAACTATTTTTTTTCTAATTTTTTCAACAATTTCCATTATTTTACTAAATTGTTCATTAGTAAGTGTCAATACTCCATTAGTTTCTTCTACTTTATCAAATACTTCTTTAAATTTTTTTATATCATTCAATATTTCCTCTATGTCAGCATTTTCTTTATATGATTCTAAAAGAGAAATTAAAGTATATAATGTAGTTCTTTGTTTTGCTATTCCTTTTAATATTTCACCATTATTAGGTGTTAGTGAAGCTAACTGCGAGGATATATATAAGCCTTCAATCCAGCCTCCTGTGAGAATTAATGTAGAAATTGCACCTTTTCCATTGTTGTTCAAAAACTCAAAAGTATCGTGATATGATTTGGTTATTATTGTATATAATGAATCTTTGTTTTCAATATTTGATTCAATTTTCTCTGTAAGGGTTTCTGTAAATGGAGTTGATATTCCTAATTCATCTGTTAATTTTTTTGTACATGAAAAGAAATTTGATGTTTCTTGTGTTTTATTATATGTACTAGTATAGCTTAAATCGGCACCATAAACACCCAAATTCAATGCTTTACCTTTTTCTGTAAAATATTTATCAACATTCTCAATCGGATTAGTAACATCAAGAATATAGCTTGCTCCTGCTTTATTTAATATTTTTGTAGTTTCAAAAGGTGTTGGCAATGGATATACAATTTTGTCAACTTCTTCAACAATTTCAACATTATTGCTGTCTAAATCTTTAGTTTTAGTATTGTTATCACTAGCACCACATGCACCAAATAGAAAAGTAAAGCTTAAAATAAAAGCTATAATTGGTAATGTTGAATTAAAATAATTCAATTTAAATTTTTTCATTTTCATTTAATTTTTATTTATAAAATTATTACAATTATTATTTATTTGAATCCATACAACTTTTAGAATTAATACCGACCAAACTAAGGTCTTCTACCTATTTAATGTGGTTTACACATTCTTCTAACACTCTAATAATACGCAATTTAATACTTTTTAAATTGTTTTTTTAAAACTTTGTAACGTATTAACTATTTATAATATATTATATGTAAAACATGCGGCTACCAGTTTAAAGTTGGACAAAAGTACACCGGTCTGACCGATTTGCTATTACATATAAATTATAACAAATTAATATTCAATACTGTCCAACTTTAAAAGGGTAGCCGTATTATTTATCAGGTATTTCGTAACAGGATAAAAATTAATCCTGTAAATCCTGTCAAAAAAATAAAAGAATGTCCAATACTAAACGTGTAGCCAAACATGCCAAATATTTGTTTTATTTTGCTAAGTTATAAATTATATCAAATTATATTAATATAAAATTAAGAAAATATAGTATTTTTTTTTATTAAGATGTGTTACAAAAAATCATACAAAAATTTAAATAAATATTGCATAAAGTTTATCTTTTGAAATTCAATTGCTTATACCTAGCGTATATGCAATATTAAATAGGTAGAAGACCATAAACAGAAGTCTGAATTCATTGATACGAATCCAGACTTTTTTTATTATAAAATGTATTTTTTAGATTTTAATATTATTTACACATAAATTTATTTTTTATGGTTTAATTAATAGAATTTATGTATTCAGGTGTTAGCGATGTTTAAAGGTTTTTAGTATAAAATTAATTTGAAACAAATACAAAAGGTAAATCTAATGTTTCCATATAATCTTCACCAATTTCTTTCATATCTTCATCAAATTTTTCATAACTCCATTCAACTTCAATATTTTTTCCTTGTATATATAAGTTTTCAAGTTTAATAAGTATTTCGTAAATCATTTTGTGCGAAGCCGAACTTAAAATTGAAAAAGCAAATTTGCATATAAACTTTATTGAAAAATCTTTATTAAAATTATTTAACCAACTAATAACTTTTGAGTAGGTATAAAAAGCATCTTCTGGATACGATGGTCCGCTAATAGCGAAAATCAAATTTTTTTCATCAAGAATTATACTTGGTGAATCTTCATTTTGTTCAATTCTTATTACTTTTTTAGAGCTTTCCATATTACTGAATTACTTTTATTTAAATTAATATTGGCTCTTTGAGCCTTTTTTAGTATTGCTTAGGAAACAACGAATTTGGTTACACCTAATATAAGTATTTTACAAAAAATAAATCGGAAAGTTATTTTTTAACGATTGCTAAATACTTAATTTTATTTTTTATAAGTAGTGTAACAAGATGTAAGTTTCTTTAGTATTATTTAGACAGGATTAACAGGATTTACATGTTTAAAA
>JAOZVK010000406.1 GCA_029938185.1 Bacteroidales bacterium
AGAATGCTAAACATTTTATTTTCAATATCTTTTAAGTTCGTAAAGTAGAAATAGTTATAAAAAAATAAAATAATATGCGTGGAATTGATAAGGTCATAAATTAATTTTTTGTATAAGTTTGGCTCTTGAAGTTTATTTTTGCATAAATTTATTTTTTGCTATTTAATCAATTTATAATCATGTATTTAAAAAAATATTATGCGTAAGCAACTATAAATAGGTCGAAGACCTTATTTCATCAATATTTCGTTTTTTTGAACTAAAATTTATTCCAATAAGAATAATCTTTTTAAAATTATTCTGGAATTTTTGATAATATTTTTTTGTTCGTATTTGTTCCAATGCTTTTTTTGCGGTTTCATCTTTTTTTAGTTCAAACAGATATTTTGTTTGTCCGATTGTGAGATGTAAATCAATTCTGCCATCGTTTGTACTTTCTTCGGAAATTGGATTTAAACCGTTCTCTGCCAAAATAGTATGAAAATTACTGTGAAAAAATACTTCTGAAACCTTTCCTTTTGGGTGAATTTGATATGAAATATCAGTAAATTTTCGAGAAATTAAATCCTTAAATTCATCAAATTTTTCGTTTATCAATATACTTCGCAGTTTAGAAAAATCAATTCCAAATAATAATTCATTTACATCGGTATTCTCAAAACTTTCTTGACACTCAATATTTTTTTTCCCTTTTGATTTTGCTTTTAATAAAGTTGTGTATTTGAAAAAATATGGATTTTTATTTGTCTTGCAAGTATCACAATTGCAAGGTACAAGTTTTTCGTGAGTTAATTTTGTAAAAGGTTTTAATATCCTGTCGAAATGATAAATAATTGTATTCAGTAAATCTTTTTGATTTTTACCTGAAATCTTTATATCAAAACGATTTACACCTCCATAAGTTTCAATAATTTCGGCATAAGTATCGGGTTTCGAAATTGAATTTACAATATTTACGCCTCTTTGCCAAACAAGTTCATTGTCGTAAACATATTGATGCAAAGCAATTATTAAACGCGACATTATTCCCTTTGGCATATAATTATCAAACAAATAACGAAATTGATAAATATCATTTTCATCTTCATATTTCCATTTAGGATATGGTTGTCCTTTTTTTAAATGAACAGGAACAATATAATTTTGACTTCCGTTTATTCTGTAAACAAGACTAAATTTTTTTAGAAGTTCCACAAATTTATCTATTTCAAAAAACAACTCATCGGTTTCTAAAATATCATTAATTTCCGAACGAGTTATTTTGCCATAATTATTTTTTACGATTTCACTGTTTAATAATGAATAAACTGTTTTGGTGAGCCAATTTGAATCAAGGAAAATTATATCTTTTAAATTTGTTTCTTCTTCAACAAAATGTGTAAAAACTCCAATATTTGCAAATAATTTGCTTATAGTTTTAATAACTTTTGGACTTGTAACTTGGTTTTGCCTACAAATCTCTCTGAATTTTTCAAAACTAATAAATTTTTCTTTAATATTATTTAGCTCTCTGCGAATACTAACCCATGATTTTGGTAAAATATAGCCAATCTGTGGTAAACTTGCAATTTCTTTTTGTATTTTTGATTGCATTTCGGGTATTTCCGCCGAATCGGATAAATTTACATTTATTATTTCCCTAAAAATATTTCCAAAACGTCTTTTGTAACCATATTCATCATCAAGTTGCCAAATGTGTTTTTCTTTTTTATTGAAAATTATAATAAGCGGACTGTCCACATTAGTCAGTTGTTCCACAGTGTTTAACCAATACGCAAAATCTGTTTTCTGCTCTCGTGTATCTGCAAGTAAAACATATAGAGATTTGTTGCTGAAAAAAAATTGATGTGTTCCGTGATAAATATCTTGTCCGCCAAAATCCCAAAGTTTTATATTAAAATCATTTTGATTTTTGAACTTAAATTGATATTTAAAAACTTCAATACCAAGTGTAGTATCCGAAGGTTTAGGCATTTCTGCATTTGAATTTTGTAGTTTTTTGGCAAAAGTAGTTTTTCCTGCTCCAGCTTCACCAATTATTATTAATTTGGCTTCTCGCAAAATAGTTGTTCCTTGTTTGGCATGTTCAAAATATTCATTTATTGCATCTGTGCCAAGTTCTACTATTTCTTTTGGAGGATATTTTAGGGGATTATTTTCTAATTTGTAATAAAAATCATCTTTTTTTAATAAATGTTTTATTGGCGAAATATCGGTTATTTGATTATCATTTAATGTTAATAATTTAATATATTTTAAATTTTTTAATACCGAAATATCTGAAATCTTATTACTATCAAAACGAATTTGAGTAATATTGTTAAATTTTTTCAGAAAAGAAATATCTTTAATTTGATTATTGTATAAAAAAAGTCTGTTAATATAAAATAACTTAGCAATAAGAGTTGAATTATCTATTTTTGTATTATAAATTTTCAGACCTGATATTTTGTTTTGCTTATCTATCGAATATTTAGCTGCTTTACTATCATGTATTAATATATCCTCAATATCAACTTCCTTAAATTCAATACATAATTGTGCTTCAATTTGTTGTAATATTTGTAAGTCTGTCATTTTTATATTTTTATTTGGGTAAAGCTTTTTTTTTGAAATACAGCTAATTGTACATCAAGCGAAAACATCAGTTTCAATTTCATCAATATTTCGTTTTTTTGAACTAAAATTTATTCCAATAAGAATAATCTTTTTAAAATTATTCTGGAATTTTTGATAATATTTTTTTGTTCGTATTTGTTCCAATGCTTTTTTTGCGGTTTCATCTTTTTTTAGTTCAAACAGATATTTTGTTTGTCCGATTGTGAGATGTAAATCAATTCTGCCATCGTTTGTACTTTCTTCGGAAATTGGATTTAAACCGTTCTCTGCCAAAATAGTATGAAAATTACTGTGAAAAAATACTTCTGAAACCTTTCCTTTTGGGTGAATTTGATATGAAATATCAGTAAATTTTCGAGAAATTAAATCCTTAAATTCATCAAATTTTTCGTTTATCAATATACTTCGCAGTTTAGAAAAATCAATTCCAAATAATAATTCATTTACATCGGTATTCTCAAAACTTTCTTGACACTCAATATTTTTTTTCCCTTTTGATTTTGCTTTTAATAAAGTTGTGTATTTGAAAAAATATGGATTTTTATTTGTCTTGCAAGTATCACAATTGCAAGGTACAAGTTTTTCGTGAGTTAATTTTGTAAAAGGTTTTAATATCCTGTCGAAATGATAAATAATTGTATTCAGTAAATCTTTTTGATTTTTACCTGAAATCTTTATATCAAAACGATTTACACCTCCATAAGTTTCAATAATTTCGGCATAAGTATCGGGTTTCGAAATTGAATTTACAATATTTACGCCTCTTTGCCAAACAAGTTCATTGTCGTAAACATATTGATGCAAAGCAATTATTAAACGCGACATTATTCCCTTTGGCATATAATTATCAAACAAATAACGAAATTGATAAATATCATTTTCATCTTCATATTTCCATTTAGGATATGGTTGTCCTTTTTTTAAATGAACAGGAACAATATAATTTTGACTTCCGTTTATTCTGTAAACAAGACTAAATTTTTTTAGAAGTTCCACAAATTTATCTATTTCAAAAAACAACTCATCGGTTTCTAAAATATCATTAATTTCCGAACGAGTTATTTTGCCATAATTATTTTTTACGATTTCACTGTTTAATAATGAATAAACTGTTTTGGTGAGCCAATTTGAATCAAGGAAAATTATATCTTTTAAATTTGTTTCTTCTTCAACAAAATGTGTAAAAACTCCAATATTTGCAAATAATTTGCTTATAGTTTTAATAACTTTTGGACTTGTAACTTGGTTTTGCCTACAAATCTCTCTGAATTTTTCAAAACTAATAAATTTTTCTTTAATATTATTTAGCTCTCTGCGAATACTAACCCATGATTTTGGTAAAATATAGCCAATCTGTGGTAAACTTGCAATTTCTTTTTGTATTTTTGATTGCATTTCGGGTATTTCCGCCGAATCGGATAAATTTACATTTATTATTTCCCTAAAAATATTTCCAAAACGTCTTTTGTAACCATATTCATCATCAAGTTGCCAAATGTGTTTTTCTTTTTTATTGAAAATTATAATAAGCGGACTGTCCACATTAGTCAGTTGTTCCACAGTGTTTAACCAATACGCAAAATCTGTTTTCTGCTCTCGTGTATCTGCAAGTAAAACATATAGAGATTTGTTGCTGAAAAAAAATTGATGTGTTCCGTGATAAATATCTTGTCCGCCAAAATCCCAAAGTTTTATATTAAAATCATTTTGATTTTTGAACTTAAATTGATATTTAAAAACTTCAATACCAAGTGTAGTATCCGAAGGTTTAGGCATTTCTGCATTTGAATTTTGTAGTTTTTTGGCAAAAGTAGTTTTTCCTGCTCCAGCTTCACCAATTATTATTAATTTGGCTTCTCGCAAAATAGTTGTTCCTTGTTTGGCATGTTCAAAATATTCATTTATTGCATCTGTGCCAAGTTCTACTATTTCTTTTGGAGGATATTTTAGGGGATTATTTTCTAATTTGTAATAAAAATCATCTTTTTTTAATAAATGTTTTATTGGCGAAATATCGGTTATTTGATTATCATTTAATGTTAATAATTTAATATATTTTAAATTTTTTAATACCGAAATATCTGAAATCTTATTACTATCAAAACGAATTTGAGTAATATTGTTAAATTTTTTCAGAAAAGAAATATCTTTAATTTGATTATTGTATAAAAAAAGTCTGTTAATATAAAATAACTTAGCAATAAGAGTTGAATTATCTATTTTTGTATTATAAATTTTCAGACCTGATATTTTGTTTTGCTTATCTATCGAATATTTAGCTGCTTTACTATCATGTATTAATATATCCTCAATATCAACTTCCTTAAATTCAATACATAATTGTGCTTCAATTTGTTGTAATATTTGTAAGTCTGTCATTTTTATATTTTTATTTGTGTGATGCTTTTTTTTGAAATACAGCTAATTGTATATCAAGCGAAAGCAATATTAAATAGCTTGAATGCCTTAGAATATTTTTCTTTTCAAATTTTTTTAAAATACTAAAGTAAGTAATAAAAAATAAATTTTTGCTATTTTTTAAAAAATAAATTAGCTATTCACCTCTTTTAAGTAGACAGTTATATAAAACCGATAATTTGTTTTTATGTATCATTATGTTTATCAGGCACAAACAAACTCATACATTGCCTATAGTCAATTGTTAATTACTTATACCAAAATAATTTATTATTTTTGCTTCTTTACTAATACTATTTATTGAAAATGCGGCTACACGTATAGTATTTGGACATTATTTTATTTTTTGACAGGATTTACAGGAT